>CAYHRR010000521.1:0-3282 GCA_964358875.1 uncultured Planctomycetaceae bacterium
TGCGCAGCACCTCGCTCAGCTCGTCACCGGAAAGTCCATGGCGCTCCGCCGCCGTCGCAGCGAGTTGCGCGCGCGCCGCAGGGGACAGTGCGACGCCGTGGTAGCTACACAGCGCAGAAACGGAGGCGAGTCCGCATTCCCACAGCGCGTCTTGCTCGACCAACGGCGTCTCGAGCACGACCGCGCTCGCTGAAAGCTGCGGCGCAGGCGCGGAAACGCAGGCGCCGAGCAACGTGGCGCCGGCGACGGCGCGCACGAATCGAAGTAACGCAGTGTGCATGTTCAGAGCCTAGCTCTCACTTCGTCGGAACCCGCAACGGATCCGCGCCTCCAAGTTCCACGAAACGCGCGTAGCGCCGCGCTGCCGCTTCGTTCTCGCCGAGCACGTCGAGCAGTCGCGCCAGCGCCAGGTGTGCCGAGAGCGCGTTCCGTTCGTTCGTGTGCGGCCCGTCGACGATGCGCTCGAAATCGGCGCGCGCTTGCGCCGTGCGTCCGGCGAGCCGGTGGATCGTGCCGCGGTTGTTGAGCGCGAGCACGTAGTCCGGCTCGCGTTCGAGCGCGCGGTCGTAAGCGCGCTGCGCAGCGTCGAAGTCGCCGAGCATGCGTTCGGCTTCGCCCAGGTGGAACCACGCGCTCGCGAGTTGCGGCGCGCGCACGCACAACTCGCCGAGCACGGCCTTCGCGCGCACGCCGTCGCCGGCTTGCAACCAGAGTTGACCGAGTCCGAGTCGCGGCAAGGCTTCGTCGGGATGTTCGCGCACTTGGATGACGCGCGCGCGCCACAGCGCGTGCCATTGGCCGAGCTCCTCCGCGCGCCGCACGAGCGCTTGCGCCGCAGCTCCGTCGCGGCGCGCCAACGCGGCTTGCGCGAGCAAGTGCAAGGCCGACACCGCGTCGGCGTCGCGCGGCGCGAGTTCGACGAAGCGCGCGAGGAACGGCACCGCGGAGTCGAGTCTTCCCGAACGCGCCCAGGCGCGCCCGACGTACAGCCAACTGCTCGAATGCTCGGCAAAACGCGGCGTTTTGGCCTCCGGGCTCGGCAGCAGCGCGATCAACGCCGCTGCTAGGGCGTCGCTCTCGATCTGCACGTAGATCCGCTCGAGTGCGACGAACGCGCGCGTGTTTTCGTCGGCTTGCACGCCGGCGAGGAACTCCGACGCGGCCACGCCGCCGTCGCTGCGCGCCGAGAACAACGCGCGCGCGACGAGCGCCGCCGCTTCACCGTCGTGCTGCAGCGCGCCGTTCGCGTCGACGAGTGCGCGTTCGGCGAGCACATCCTTGGGTCGATCGAGCGCGAGCGCCTCGCGCCAACGCTCGACGACGGCCGTGCGCCCGGTTGCTGCGTGCTCGATGACCGCACGTTCGTCGACTTGCGCGAGCACACACACGAATGCGAGGAGCCAAGTCACGGCAAGCGCTCCTCGGCGACGATGCCTCGGCCTTCTTCGATCACGAGGCGTCGACCGGCCGCGCCGGGGCCAAGTTCTTCGACGCGCCCCGACGGCCACAGCACGCGCAAGCTCGTGTAGTGCTCGCACGTGCCGAAGCCGAAGTGCAGCCATGGCGTCGAGGCGGACTGATAGCCGACCGCGGTTTCGACCTGGCCGAGCAGCGCGAATTCGTGCTGCGGCGGCGCGACGGCGGGCACGACGAGCACGCGCGCGCCCATGCCGTCCGCCGGCGTGCGGCCGTTCGGTCCGGCCTCGCCCGCAGCGCGTTTCGGCCCGCGACAGCGCACCACGAGGCGCTGCGCTTTCGCGAAGCGGTTCATGCCGAGCGCGACCGGGCCGTCGATGCGCGACACGACGACATCGGGCGCGCCGTCGCCGTCGAAATCGCCGAGAGCTGTGCCACGCGCGCCGAGTTGCGGTGCGAGGATCGACGTGGGCCCGCAGGGCAGCACGCGCTCGGCGCGCCGCTCGTCGCCGTCGGCGACCAACTTCCACAACGTCGCAGCTTGGCCGTAGCTCGTGCCCGTGTCCGGCGCATCGGCCTGCGGATAGACGTGCCCGTTGGCGGTGAACAGCTCGAGCCTTCCGTCGCCGTCGAAATCGGCGAGGTGCACGCTCCACTTCAACAACATGCGCGTTTCGCGCTGCAGGCCGAAGCGGAAGGTCTCGTCGGTGAAGCCGCGCGGCGTCGCGAAGTACAACTCGGTCGGCTCGCCGGAGAAATTCGTCAAGGCGAAGTCGAAGTCGCCGTCGCGATCGACGTCACCGAAGGCGATGCCCATGCCTGCTTCCGCGCGTCCGTCGCTCGACAAGGCGACGCCGGCCGAATAGGCGACGTCGGTGAACACGCCGCGGCCGTCGTTGATCCACAGCAAGTTCGCGACGCTGTCGTTGGCGACGTACACATCGATGTCGCCGTCGCCTTCGAAATCGAAGGGCGCGACGGCGAGCGTGTAGCTCGGCACCTGGGCGCGAAGCGCCGTAGCACTCGCGTCGACGAAGGTCCCGTCGCCCGCGCCGCGCAGGAAGCGATCGAGCTGCGGCCGCATGCCTTGCGGTCCGCAGAACACGTCGTAGCCCTTCCAACGACAGGGCAGCGCGAGCGCGCCTTCGCCGAGCGCGCCGAGCGGCGGCGCGACCGGATCGAGGTCGAGGTACTGCCCGACGTAGAGATCGAGCGCGCCGTCGCGATCGGCGTCGAACAGTGCGAGCGAGGTGATCCAGGCGGGCGGATATCCGGCGGCGCGTGCTGTGCCCGGCACCAAGCGCGCGTCGCCTTCGCTCGGCAGAAGGTCTGCGCCGGGAACGAGTGCGCCGTGCTCGTCTTGCAGCACGACGCGCAACTGTCCGAAGCCGCCGGCGACGAGGTCTTGATCGCCGTCGCCGTCGATGCCGCCCGCGGCGAGTCCGTTCCACCAACCCGAAAGTCCCGGGCCTTCGAGCGGTGTGAAGTGCCCGCGGCCGTCGTTCTCGAACACGGCGAGGTCCGCACCGGGTCCGCTGACGAGTTGCTGCAAGCTCGCGAGCCCCTGAGCGAAAACGAGGTCGAGGTCGCCGTCACAGCCGAGATCGATCACCGCGACGCCCGCGCCGTTGGCTTCGAGGATCGTGCGCTTCTCGGGCGCGCCGCTCCTATTGATATGGATGAGGCCGCGTTCGTGCGCTTCATCGATCAAGTCGCGCCGCGCCGTCGGTTCGACGGTGGGGGACGCGCTAGTCGCACCGGGCGGCGCGGACTCGGTGCACGCGCTGATCACGGTGAGCGCGAACAACGCGGAGGCTGTCGAGGTGCTTCGAATCATGGGGAGCGCGCCGGGAGATTACGCGCAAG
>CAYHRR010000522.1:0-3279 GCA_964358875.1 uncultured Planctomycetaceae bacterium
GGCGTCGCGCCTTGCGGGCCAGGCGCTTTCGCGCTCTCGCTACGCGGCTCATGAATAGGTCGGGCTAGCGTCGCGACGTGCCGTGGTCGCAGGTCAACGACGCGCAACGAACGCGCGCGCAGCTCGCACTGCGCGCCGCAAACGCCTCAATCAGCGCGCTTCGGCTTGATCATCACGCTGGCCACGATCGACAGGACCAAGATCCCGAGCACCGCCGCGAGCTTGGCCTCGACGGGCAGCTTCCAGTAGTCGGCGATCAGCATGCTCGCTCCGACGAACACCAAGATCAGCGCCAAGCCGTGCTTGAGGAAGCGGAACAAGTTCATCAAGCCCGCGACCGCGAAGTACAGCGAGCGCAGCCCGCAGATCGCCATCACGTTCGAGCTGTAGAGCACGAAGCGATCGGTCGAGATGCCCAGCGCGGCCGGCACCGAATCGACTGCGAACAACACGTCCGTCGTCTCGACCACGAGCAGCGCCAAGAACAGCGGCGTCGCGAACAAGCGGCCTTCCTTGCGCACGAAGAACTTGGTGCCCTCGAAGTTGCTCGTCACGCGCAAGAAGCGTTTCGAGATGCGCAGCACCGGGTTCTTGTCGGGTTCGACTTCACTGTCGCCGCTGAAGGCGAGCTTGAGCCCGGTCAGCACGAGGAAGCCGCCGAGCAGGTACACGGTCCAGTGGAAGCGTTCGACGAGCTCGACGCCCGCGAAGATGAATACCGCGCGCATCAGCAGCGCGCCGAGGATGCCCCAGAACAGGACGCGGTGCTGGTTCGCGGGCTCGATCGCGAAGAAGCGGAACAGCACTACGAACACGAACAGGTTGTCGACGCTGAGCGCGTACTCGGTCAGGTAGCAGGTCGCGTAGGCCGCCGCCGTCTCGGGGTCCTTGTCGAAGTAGATGAACACGCCGAGGGCCGCCGCGAGTCCGATCCACACCGCCGTCCAGATCAGCGACTCCTTGAAGCCGATCGTGTGCGCCTTGCGGTGGAACACGAACAGGTCGAGCGCCATCAAGACCGCGACGAGTCCGCCGAAGACGATCCACAGTTCGTTGCCGTTCATGTCGGGAGGGTCGCGTTCAGGCGCAGAGGATCAAGCGAATGTGTGCGGGCAGACGTTTGGCGAGCCCGTTGACGACGTGGCCGCGGATCAAGTGGTAGACGGCGCTGCGCTGCGTGGCTCCGACCATGATCGCGTCGACGCCGAGGGCTTCCGCAGCGCGTACCATGCCTTCGACGGCGTTGTAGGAAACGGTCCAGATCGGAATCAACGTCATGCCTTGGCGCTCGGCCTTGGTCGCCGCGTCGATCAACGGCTTCAAGGCGCCCGTGTTCTCCGGCGATTCGAGGTCGGAGGCGCGTACGAAGAGGCCCGTGCGTTCTTCGATGTAGAGCACGAAAATCGTGCTGCCGCCGAGACCTTTCTCGCGCAGGATCGCCTCCTGGAGCAGCGTGTCGTTCGCCGCGCGCATGCCGACCAGCGTGTGCGACGGGTACAGCTTCGAGATCGTCTCGGCCTGCGCGAGGCTCAGCACCTCGCGGTTGCCCGACTCGAGTTCCGATTCGGATTCCGCGATCGAACGCCGCGCGCGCTTGGCGAAGAACTTGTTGTCGTAGAGCGCGTCGGTGAACCACTTTTGCTGCGTGCCGATCGCCACGATCAAGCCCAGGCCGACCATCAGGCCGCCGAAGATCGTGGCCTCGTTCTTGACGATCAAGTTGGTGAACCAAGCGACGACGACCATCAACGTTGTCGCCACGCCGAGCCAGAACTTGACGCCGCGGTCGCGCTCGCGCCAACGCAACACGTCGATGCCCAGCGACGACAACACGAACGCGCCGAGCAAGCCGAAGGCGTACAGCGCACCGAGTTCCTCGACCGAGCCGCCGGTGAACAGGATCACGCCGATCGGAATCACCGTCGCGACCAAGATCGCGATGTGCGGCGTGCGGAAGCGCCGGTTGCGCCAGGTGACGACGTCCGGCATGAAGTGCCCCTCGGCCAGCGCGAGGAACACGTGGTAGCTGCCGATGATCGCGGTGTTGGCTGCGAACAAGAGCAGCACCGACGCCGTCGCGACCGTCGCGTACTTCAACGGCACGCCGCCGCCCCACAGCGCGAGCTCGGAGACGAAGCGCTCTTGCGAGGCCTTGTCCGACAGAATCGCGTCGGGCAACAAGGCGATCGCGAAGGTCGTCAGCAGCGGCGACGTGATCAAGAACGTCATCACGACCAGCCACATGCCCTTGGCCGCCACGCCCTTGATCGGCAGCTTCATCGCCGGGCTCAGTTGGCTGATGCTCTCGAGCCCCGAAAAGGCCAGCCACGCGCCCGCGAAACCGACCAACACGCCGTGCGTCGACATGCCTTCGTGGTGGGTCAGGATTTCGCCGACCTTCGCCCAACCTTCCGACCCCATGTGCAGAAACGTGATGCAGATCACGATCACATTGACGATGACGGCGGCGATCGCCATCACCAGCGAGATCATCGCGCTCTCGCGAATGCCGACGACGTTGACGAGCGCGAGCACGACCAGCGCGACGACCGAGATCAGCACCTTGTGCTCGTCGAGACCCGGCACGACGCTGCCGATGTAGGCGATGCCCGACACCGACGAGATCGCGCTGGTCAGGAAGTAGTCGACGCAGATCAGCAAGCCGCCGATCAAGCCCCAGCGCGGGTTGAAGGCTTGGCGTGCGACGCTGACCACGCCGCCGCCTTCGGGATTGCGCCAGCAGATCTCGACGTACTTCCACGACAGCAGGATGAACCCGACCATCGCGGCCAAGACGAACAGCGGCGCGGCCTTGCCGGCTTGGCCGTAGAGGATGCCCGGCACGTAGTAGACGGACGTGCCGATGTCGCAGAACACGACCGCCCACACGAGCAGCGGCGTCAGTTGACGCAGCGAAGACTCGGAAGCTACCGGACCGCCGGGTTTCGAAGGTGTGGCGGGTTGCATGGAGTGGAGCCGCGTGTCATCCGAAGAAGATCAGCGTCACGAGGCTGAACAGCGGAAGCAGAATGCACGCGGAATACAGCATGTATCCGAAGAAACTCGGCATCACGACGCCGTTCTCCTCCGCGATCGCCTTGACCATGAAGTTGGGTCCGTTGCCGATGTAGGTGTTCGCGCCCATCATCACCGCGCCGCACGAGATCGCGACCATCAGCGCTTGGGCGGGCGCGCCCGTCGCGAGCAGATCGCCGAGATAGCGCGGTCCTTCGACGGGCACGCCGTGCATGCCCGCTGCGGTCGCGCCGAAGGTCAGGT
>CAYHRR010000523.1:0-3270 GCA_964358875.1 uncultured Planctomycetaceae bacterium
GAGGAGGCGGCGTGAAGCTGGACTTTGACCGGGCCGCGGATCTCTTCGTGGCGCGCTTCGTCGGCAGTCCGGGAATGAACTGCATCGAGGGAGCGATCGTCGAGCAATCCGGCGGGCGCGTGTTTTCTGCGGGGAATTCGGCCGTGCGCGTCGCGCTCGACGGCGCGTGCGACGTGGGCGAGGTCGTGCTCGGGGTGCGGCCCGAGTACGTGCGCGTGTCGAGCGAAGGCAGCTTGCGTGGGCGCGTGGTGCTCGACTTGTTCGTCGGTTCGCATCGCTACCTCTACGTGGATACGGCCTGCGGGCGCCTCGTCGCGCGGCGTGCGGCGGAACAGGCGTGCGCTGTCGGTGAGGAACTCGCGCTCGACTTCGACGCGCGCGGACTGCGCTGGTTCGATGCGCTCGACGGAAGGCTGCGCGCATGAAGGCGGCGGAACTCAGCGGCGTCACGAAGAACTTCGGGCCCGTGAGCGCGCTCGCGGGAATCGATCTGCACGTCGAGGCCGAGGAGTTTCTGGTCGTGCTCGGCGCAACCGGGGCCGGCAAAACGACGCTGTTGCGGGTCATCGCCGGGCTCGAGACTCCCGACGCCGGAACGTTGCAGCTGCAGGGTCGCGATGCGCTCGAACTGGCTCCGGCCGAGCGCGATGTCGCGCTGGTGTTCCAGAATTTCTCGCTCTATCCGAGCAAGAGTGTCCGCGAGAACCTGGCCTTCGGATTGCGCGCGCCGAAGCGACGCTGCAGCGCGAGTGAGATCGCGGAGCGCGTCGCCTGGGCTGCGAAACTGCTGCGCGTCGAGCACTTGCTCGATCGACCGTCGCGCGCTTTGTCCGGCGGCGAGATGCAGCGCGTCGCCATCGGCCGCGCGATCGTGCGGCGCGCGAAACTGTTTTTGATGGACGAGCCGCTGTCGAATCTCGACGCGAAGTTGCGCGAGGAGTTGCGCGCGGAGCTACGCGAGCTCGCGCGCGGTTTGCGCACGCCGGTGGTGTGGGTGACGCACGATTCGGTCGAAGCGTTGTCGCTCGCCGATCGCGTGGCGGTCTTGCGCGAAGGCCGCATCGAGCAAGTCGGAACGCCCGAGGAGGTGTACTTCCATCCGGTGAGCGCGCACGTCGCGCGCCAGCTCGGCAATCCGCCGATCAACCAAATTACTGCGCGTGTCGTCGCGGGCGCGTGGACCGCCGCCGATGGAACCGTGCTCGCGCGAGCTCACGACGGTGCTCCGCCGCAGGCGCGGCTGGGCTTTCGAGCGGAGCACGTCGTGCTCGAAAGCAGCGCGAGCGACGCGGACTGGCCCGGTGGTGTCGTCGAACAGGTCGAGGACATCGGCGCGACGCGCATCGTGCTCGTGCGTTGGGCCGGCATCACGCTGCGAGCCTTCGTCGAGCGCGGGGTCGAGCTGCGTCCGGGCGAGCGCGTTCGAGCGCGCGTCGATTCGCGCCGAATCAACATCTGGCCGAGCGGCGTCGACGCGACGCGACGCTAACGTGGCCGCACGAGCACTCGGAGCTGCACATGATCACGCACATGGTTCTGCTGAAGATTCGCCGCGACCTACCCAAGGCCCAAGTCGAAGCTGTCTTCGAAGCATTGGCGGCTTTGAAGCCGAAAATCCCGGGCCTGCTGAGCTATTCCGCCGGACCGTACTCGTCGCCCGAGGGACTGGCGCGCGGCTTCACACACGGCTTCGTGATGACCTTCGTCGATGCGAAGGCGCGCGACCGTTATCTGCCGCATCCCGAACACGAGCGGGTCAAGCAACTGGTGCTCGCCGTGCTCGACGGCGGGCTCGACGGTGTGATCGCGTTCGACTACGAGAGTTGAGCGCGTTCGCGCGCGAGGAGTCGGCCATGCTTCGAAGCAGCTTGATCGTCGGCGCGTTGCTTTCGTGCGCCTGTCACTCCCATGAAGTCGCTGCGAGTGCGCCGCTCCACGAGCGCGGCGTCGCCTTCGAACGCACGACTCTGTCGGTCGAGTTCACGTGCGAGGGCGCGACCTTCGCCGACTTCGATCGCGACGGACACACGGACGTCGCGGCCGGTCCGTATTGGTACGCGGGTCCGGACTTCGCGCGTCGCGCCGAGATCTACGCGCCCGCGCCGTTTACGCCGGCCGGCTACTCCGACAATTTTTTCGCATGGCCGCGCGATTTCGACGGCGACGGTTGGCTCGACGTGCTCGTCGTCGGATTTCCCGGCAAGCAGGCCTATTGGTATCGCAATCCGCTCGGTGCATCGGATGCGGCGAACACGCACTGGGAGCGCTCGCTGGTCTTCGCTGCGGTCGACAACGAGTCGCCGTGGTTCACGGACGTGACCGGCGACGGCGCGCCGGAGCTCGTCTTCAACACCAAGGGTCGTTTCGGTTGGGCCGAACCCGATGCCGTCGATGCGCGCGCTCCGTGGAGTTTTCACGCGTTGTCGGCGCCGCTGCCGATCGGCCCGTTCACGCACGGGCTCGGCGTCGGTGATGTCGACGGCGACGGACGCAACGACGTGCTGTGGAAGGACGGTTGGTTCGAGCAACCGGCGACGCTCGCGGCACTTCCCGAGTGGACCGTTCACGCGTTTGCGTTCAGCGATCGCGAGGGCGGCGCGCAGATGCACGTCTTCGACGTCGACGGCGACGGCGACAACGACGTGGTCAGCGCGCTCGCGGCTCACAACTTCGGTCTGGCCTGGTTCGAGCACGTCGAGCGCGACGGCGCGCTCACGTTCGTCGAGCACCGCTTCATGGACGACGAGCCCGGCGACAACGCTCAAGGCGTGTGCTTCGGCGAGGTCCACGCCGTCGATGTCGGCGATGTCGCCGGCGACGGCTTGCTCGACGTGATCGCCGGAAAGCGCTGGTGGTCGCACGGCGCCAAGGGCGATCCGGATCCGCAGACGAAGGCGGTTGTCTATTGGTTTGAGCTGCGACGCACTCCGAGCGGCGTCGAGTTCGTCGCACATCTCGCCGATGACGAGAGCGGCGTCGGCGTGCAGCTCACCAGCGGCGACATCGACGGCGACGGCCGGCGCGACATCTTGTGCGCGAACAAGCGCGGTGTGGCGGTGCTCCTGCAACGCGACGTCGCGCGTGAAGCGGCCGTGACTTTGGACTTCGAGCGCGGCGACTTGCGCGGTTGGACTTCGACCGGCGACGCCTTTGCGTTGCAGCCCATCGAAGGTGACACGACCAGCGCGCGCGGTCGCGAAGCGAGCTTGCACGCGGGCAAGCGTTGGATCGGCGGCTATGAAAAGCTCGGCGACGCTCCGCAGGGCACGC
>CAYHRR010000524.1:0-3267 GCA_964358875.1 uncultured Planctomycetaceae bacterium
CACGCACTTCATCATCGGCCGCAAGCACGCCGACGCGCCCTACGACGACAAGACCGCGATCTGGGGCGACTTCGACGCGCAGACGATCTTCCAAAAGCTCGAAGGCAAGCTCGCGATCAAGACCGTCAACGTCGGTTTCGCCGCCTACTTCCAAGAGATCAACCGCGTCGGCCTCGTCGAAGACAACGCCGGCAAGACGCAGGTGACGATCTCCGGCACGAAGATGCGCGAGACGCTCGGCAACGGCGAGATGCCCGACGAGCGCGTGATGCGTCCGTCGACGGCCAAGGTGCTCGCCGCCTACTACCAGGCCCAAGACAAGATCGCGAAGGGCTGAGTCGCATGGGACTCTTCGACTTCCTGAAGCCAAAGCCGGCCGCGCCCCCGAAGTCATCGGCGTCAGCGGCTCCGCGTCCGCTCTTGCGTCCGATGGGCGCGGGCCTGCCGCCGCATCCGACGCCGCAGGCCGAGAACAACTTCATCATCATCACGCTCGACAGCTGCCGCTACGACTCGTTCATGCAGGCGGCGCCGAAGATCATCACGAAGCTGTCGGGCGGCAAGGTCGAGAAGCGCTACTCGTACGCGTCGTGGACGGCGCCGTCGCACTACAACCTGTTGACCGGGTTGTTGCCGCACACGTCGCCGCCGAACGTCTACGCGTCGGAGTACTACAAGGAAGACTTCTTCAACTACAACCAGCGCCTCGGAGCGAAGGGCGTCGACTTCGCGAAGATGGTGCCGGCCCTGTGGTTCCCGGGCCTTTTGCGCAACACGCTCGGTTACAGCACGAACGCGCGCGTGTCATTGCCGGTGCTCAATCCGAAGACCGGCGTGAACAAGGATTTCGACTCGTTCACGTTGATGGACAAGCACAACGACATGGCCTCGATGCTGCCGACGCTGAAATTCAGCAACGATCGCCCGAGCTTCTACATGCTCAATGTCGGCGAGACGCACTATCCCTACGCGAAGCCCGATGAAGACTCGTCGATGTGGCCGCGCATCAGCGGCGTCAACGGCGTCTTCAAGAAGATGGGCGAGTCGGTCGACGCGCAGGGCCATCTGATCAAGGACGACACCGAGTTCTTCGACGACACCAAGATGGAGCAATTGCGCCAGCGTCAAATCGAGACGGTGCGCTACCTCGACGGTGTTTTCGAGAAGCTCTACGACCTCGTCCCCAAGAACACCCACATCGTCGTCACCGCCGATCACGGCGAATTGTTCGGCGAAATGGGCTACTTCGGCCACGGGCCGATCATGCACGACAAGTGCTTCGAGGTGCCTTACCTCGAAGGCAAGCTCCGCTAATCCGCACACCCGCCAACACAACTCTAGAGCGATGACGAACGTGAAAGATCAAGGCTGCACTCTGTGGTTCACCGGGCTCTCGGGCGCCGGCAAGTCGACCCTCGCCGAATACCTGACGCCGATCCTGATCGGCTGCGGCAAGAAGGTCGAGATCCTCGACGGCGACGAAGTGCGCGAGAACCTCTCGAAGGGTCTCGGCTTCTCGAAGGAGGACCGCGACACCAACATCCGCCGCATCGGCTTCGTCGCCAACATGCTCGCGCGCAACGGCGTCGTGGCGATCACCGCCGCGATCTCGCCGTACCGCGAAATCCGCGACGAAAACCGCAAGAAGAGCCAAGCGCCCTTCATCGAGATCTACGTCGAAGCGCCGCTCGCCGTCGTCGAAGAGCGCGACACCAAGGGCCTCTACAAGAAGGCGCGCGCCGGCATCATCAAGCAGTTCACCGGCATCAGCGATCCCTACGAGGAGCCGCTGAACGCCGAAGTGACCGTGCACACGGGCACGCAGACGATCGAGCAATCGGCGAAGGCGATCCTCGAGTACCTCGAGAAGAAGGGCATCGTGCCCGCCGGCTCGGCTGCCAAGGCGCACTAACTCGTCGGTCGCGACAGCCGACCAACCTCGCGTTCGCGAAATTGCGGGCCGCGTGCCGTCGAACGGCGCGCGGCCCGCGTTCGTTCGAACGCTGCGGTCGGCGCGGCGCTCATTCGACGCCGAGCGCGATCAACGCCGCTTCCAGCGCAGCGAAGTTTCGGGGAGCGGTCGGCGCTGCGCCGGCCAAGTCGCGTTGCTCACGCGTCGCGAGCGGCGCGGCGCGCACTTCTCACAGCGCGCGCGACGAAACGTGAAGCGCTGCCGTAACGAGAGTTCGGCGGTACGCGATGAACGCTTCGGCGTCTGTCGAAATCGGCGCCCGTGCACATGCTGTGTCGACGTCGGTTCGATCGCCACGCCGTGGGCTTTGCGTTGCACCGCCACGAACTCGCGCTCGAGTCGTCGATCTTGCGCGCGCGGATCGGCCGTGCGGCCGGCGTCACACAGCGCGATCAAGCCGTCGAGCGCAGCGCACGGATCGTGCGCGTGAACCTACGTCGACGAAGGACGCAAACCGCCGCGTCGCCGCGTCACGGCGTCGTCGTGACCGCCTTGTGCAGATGGCGCGCGAGCAGCTCCTCGAGTTGCTGCATCTGCACAGGCTTGCTGGCGAAGTCGTCCATGCCCGCCTCGATGCACAGCTCGCGATCGCCGGCCATCGCGTTGGCGGTCAAGGCGATGATCAACGTGTGGCGCGAGCTGCCTACTTCGCGACGGCGCACCTCGCGCGTCGCCTCCCAGCCGTCCATCTCGGGCATCTGACAGTCCATCAAGACGGCGTCGTAGTGGATGCGGCCGAGCGCTTCGAGCACTTCGAGTCCGTTGGCGACGACATCGGCGCGGTAGCCCAAGCGCTGCAGGATGCGCATCGTCACGCGCTGGTTGACGGCGTTGTCCTCGGCGACGAGCACGTGGAAATCCTTGGACGCGCGTGCTGTGTGCGCGGGTAGTGCCGCTGCGGGCGAGCTCCCGGCCGGCGCGCGCGCGAGGCACGTGATCAGCCGGTTCCACAAGTGCGAGCGCTTGGCCGGCTTGCTGAGCGTCGCCGAGAAGCCCGCGTCGACCGCATCTTGAACGCACTCGCGGTCGTGAACGGAAGTCAGCAGCAACAGCTGCAGCGGCTTGATCTCGCCGCAAGCGCGGATGCGTCGCGCGAGCTCGATGCCGTCCATCGAAGGCATCTGGTAGTCGATCACGCCGACTTCATAGGGCACGCCGGCACTTGTCGCCGAGCGCAGCATCTCGAGCGCGGTGTCGCAGTTGTCGGCCTGCGCGGCGCGCATGTTCCACGCCTCCAGTTGGCGCGTGATTATCTTGAGGTTGGTCGTGTTGTCGTCGACGCACAAGGCGCGCAC
>CAYHRR010000525.1:0-3266 GCA_964358875.1 uncultured Planctomycetaceae bacterium
GCCGCCCGGCGAGGGAAGCGAAGTGAAGGAAGATGGGTTGGGCTTGGTTCCGGTACGGAGGCGGGCTCTTCCGTCAACGATTCGCCGAACGCCACCGTCTGCGCCTGCGCGTCCCCGCGAATAGTTGACGGTGGAGCCTGCCTCCGTACCCGATAAGGGGAGCGCCGTCGCGTCGCTGGGCCGGATAGTATTCCGTGCCCGTTAGAGTCCGGCGCGCCCGCCGACCCCACACCGAGCTCTGCACCGAATGATTCAGCGTCGCCGCAAGATCGTCCTGTTCCTGCCGCATCGGGCCGACCCGACGCGCGGGGAGATCTTCAGCGCCGATCTCCTGCCGCTCGAGCTGTTGCAGATCGCGACCGGCCCCGTCGCCGCCGGTCACGATGTGCGCATGATCGACGCGATGATCGAGCCCGACTACATCGAGAAGGTGCTCGAGGCCTGCGACGGCGCCCTGTGCTTCGCGAGTTCCTGCATCCTGGGCTACCAGGTCTACGACGGTTACGTCGTCGCCAAAGCGGTGCGCGCGCGCTTCCCCAAGCTCCCGATCATCTGGGGCGGCTGGTTCCCGAGCGTGATCCCCGAGCTGTACTTCGAGCACGGCATCGCCGACGCGGTCGGCATCGGGCAAGGCGAGTTGACCTTCGACGAAGTCGTCAAGGCGCTCGATTGCGGCGAGCCGCTCGACAGCGTGCCCGGGCTCGCCCTGTGGCGCGACGGCAAGCTCGTCTACACCGATCATCGCGAGGTCGTCGGCTTCGAAAAGTTCGCGCCCGTGCCGTGGCACTTGCTCGAGTACGAGAAGTACGCCGAGTTGCAGGTCAAGCCGACGCACATGAAGGTGCGCCATCGCTTTCCTCTGCCCGGCAAGTGGACGGTCGACAACCCGCCGCGCGCCTTCAGCCACTTCTCGAGCTTCGGTTGCCCCGAGCCGTGCACCTTCTGTTGCTCGCCGTTGATCACCGGCAAGCGCTACAAGGCCATCGAAGGCGCGACGCTCGCCGAGGAGATCGCCGAGCTGCAGCAGCGCTTCAAGTTCGACGTGCTGCGCTTCCAAGACGCCAACTGGGGCGTCGCGGAGAAACGCACCAAGGCCTTCTGCGAGAAGTTGATCGAGTTGAAGGTGCCGATCCATTGGAACGGCACGATCGAGATCGAAACCATCGCGCGCTACAAGCAGGACACGCTCGATCTCTTGCGCGATTCGAAGTGCCATCTTTTGTGGCTCGGCGCCGAAGCCGGCACGGCCGAGATGCAAAAGCGCATCAAGAAGGAGATCGCGATCGCGAACATCCCCTACTCGATCGGCGAGCTGTACCGGCGCAACATCACGCCCGGCACGTTCTGGATCATCGGGTATCCGGGCGAATCGCCCGAGTCGATGCGCGAGACGCTGCGCGTCGCGGCGGAGGTCAAGTACCTCTTCCCGACGGCCGGCTCCGAGGTCTATCCCTTCCGGCCGATCCCGGGCACCGAGGACTTCAAGACCGCCGTCGATCTCGGCTATGTGCCGCCGAAGGACTTCCACGAGTGGGGCAAGTGCTTTGAATACAAGTACAACGCGCACAACACGCCGCTGCCCGAGGACGTGCGCGAGACCTGGCGCCTCTACAACAACACCAGCGCGATCTACGACCGCAAGATCAACGAAGGTCCGGCCTGGATGCGCAAGTTGCTCGCCGACATCGCGGGTTGGCGTTTGAAGAAGCACCGCTACGGCTTCCCGATCGAGCAGAAGCTGTTCGACATCTACGTCAAAGCCACCGGCCAAACCGATCCCGGCGCGCGCGACTACGTGCCGGCGGTCGACGCGTAGCGGCTCCCGGCGCTCTCGGCGCCGAGGCGTGATTTGCGTGGAAGCGCGCTTCTAACGGCGCGCCGTTCGGCGGCGTGAGTGCCCGGCTGCGGACTGGAATGCGATGGCCGTGCGCGCTCTGCTGTCGCGCACTCCCTTTCCCAAGAAAGCTCACAGATGAAGAAGGTCAAGCTTCCCGCGATCGGACTCGTCGTCATCGGCATCCTCAGCGCGGTGTTCGCCCTCTACGGAACGATCAAAGGCGTGGACTCCAATGAGTTGATGCGCGGGTTCTCACAGGGCGGCGTGTCCGAGGAGCAGGCGCAGAAGATCACGAACGCGATGAGCAGCGGCGGCCGCACGCTTTACATCGTCGGTCTCGTGGCATCGCTCTTCGTCACTTGGGCCGGACTGCAGATGCTCAAGCTCAAGTCGTGGACCGCCGCAGTGATCGCGAGCATTCTCGTGATGATCCCGTGCATCACGTGGTGCTGCTGCCTGCTCGGCATTCCGATTGGAATCTGGAGCCTCGTCGTGCTGTTCAAGTCCGACGTCAAGAGCGCCTTCCAAGGTCAAGGCACGCCGACCTGACAACGCGGCCGGCTGCGTGTCCGTGAGGCGCTGCCTCGAGCGTCGTAGGCAAGCGCGCTGAGTCGCTGCGCATCTGCCCAGTGTGTGCTCGGTCTCGGTTGCGTCGCCGCCGTTTGGTGCGCGCGAGGCCGCCACCCGCAAAGCCGTGATCGGTGGCAGAATGGCCGCGCAACTTGCATCGCCTCGCGATGTCGCGAGCGACCACGTGAACGGGGCCGTTGTGCCCCAATCCACTCAGGAGCTTCTCACCCATGTCCAGTGTTCTCAGGAAATGCGTCATTGCGAGCGCGGCGCTCGCGCTGTCGTCGTCGGCGGCCTTTGCGCAGCAAAACAAGTCGGAGCCGCTCGACCCTCAGTCGAAGGAAGGCGTGCATGCCCGCATGCGCGAACTTGCCGATCAAATCGACGTGCTGCGCACGCGCAATGTCGCCGGCGCTCGCATCGACCAACTCGTTCGTGACTACCGCGCGCTGAGCGCGTCGCTCGGCGGCGACGAGCCGGTGCGCACCGCATCGAACGGAACGGTGCCGCAAGCGAACGGCGCGCAGAGCGCCGTGACGCCGGCCTGCGGCGGCGCAGTGCCGCTGACGGTCAGCTTCGCCGGCACGATCGGCGCGATCACCGATCCCTTCGTCGCTCCGCCGTTCACCTCGACCTTCGCGGTCTCCGGACTGGGCACGTACTTGTGGGACGTCAACTTGACGACGTTCCTTCAGCACACGAGCAGCGCGGATCTCGACATCACGCTGCAATCGCCGGCCGGCACGACGATCACGATCACGACGGATTGCGGCGGCACGAACGACGACGTGTTCAACGGCACGCTGTGGGACGACAACGTCAACGTTCCGTCGGCCCCGGACCGCGTCTACACCAACTT
>CAYHRR010000526.1:0-3260 GCA_964358875.1 uncultured Planctomycetaceae bacterium
CTGACCTGGCAGGCGTTGTCCAAGATTCCAACCGTCGTGTCGATCGGCGGCCTGGTCGTCGAGGACACGCTCGATTGGTTCGCGCAGGACACGGCCGGCAACGTCTGGTACTTCGGCGAGAACTCGCGAGACATCGAGGACGGTTTGATCGCCTCGCTCGAAGGCTCCTGGATCGCAGGCGTTGACGGCGCCAAGCCGGGCATCGCGATGCACGCCCTGCCGACGATCGGCGTTCTGTACCGGCAGGAATTCGCTCAGGGAATTGCCGAAGACCTGGCCTCGGTGACGGCGATCGGGCTGGCGATCACCGTTCCGACGGGCAGCTACATCAACTGCCTACAAACCGAGGACTTCACGCCGATGGATCCCGAGCACATCGAGAACAAGTTCTATGCGCCCGGCGTCGGCTCGATCCGCGAGGTCAACATCCAGTCGGGCGAGTTCGTCGAACTGATCGAGATCATCGTCGAGTAACTGGCCCGATGAGGGTCTGTAGGGGCGCGCTCGCTCAGGACGATGGACGCACCTCGACGCAATTCGGCTTGGTTGAAGATCGTGCTCGCCGCGTTGTCGCCGCTCGCCGCAGCGGCCCTCGCGGCGAGTTGCGTTTGGAGCGTGGATGCCATGGCGGACGGCGCGCCGTGGAGGCTCCTCGGCCTCGCGCCGCAGCTCTGCCCAGGTTGCGCGGCATGCGGCCTGTCGCGCGCATTCACCGCCGCGAGCCACGCAGAGTTTGCGCGCGCCATCGACTTCAACCCGTCCGTCGCCGTCCTCTATCCGCTCGCGTGGCTCGTCGCCGCCGCGGGACCGCTGATCGTCGCTCGCTACCTGCTCGAAAGGAGCACGCCATGTCGACCGCTTCCCTCGTGATGATCACGTTGGCCGTGATTTCAACCGCCGCCGGCCTCCCCTGCTGCCTCGGCTGCATCAACTGGCTCGCCGTTCCGGTCTCGCTGGCAACGCTCGCCGTCGGACTGATCGGACTCGCGACGGACAAGGACCCGCAGACCGGCATCGCGCGCGACCTCAAGTTGCACCTCGCCGCCGTGATCGTCGGAGTCCTGTGCGCCGCGATCGGAACCGTGCGCTGCGGCGCCGGCGGCGGCTGCGTCTGAGCGCGCCGCGCCAAATCGGCGGCACTCTGCCGATTTGACGGAGAAGCCTGCACGCGGGAGCTCGAAAGGGCTCCCGCCGCCGTTTGTGCGAGCCATCTTCGATGGGTACGCGCATTGCTTTCGAGCAGCCCGTCGTCGCCTGCCGGCGGCGACTCCTCATCTCTAGGAGCTCGAATGCAAACGCAGTACACGACCAAGGCGGCGGAAGTTCTCCAAGGCGCGCAGAAGTTGGCCGGCGACTCCGGGCATCCCGAGGTCCATGCGACGCACCTCGCGCTCGCGCTCCTCGCCGAAACCGACGGCGTACCGGCGGCGGTGCTGAAGAAGCTCGACGTCGATCCGCGCGTTCTTTCAGGCGAGCTGGTGCTGCAGCTCGACAAGCTCCCGAAGGCCAGCGGCGGCAATCTCCAACCCGCGCGCTCGTTCGTCGAGGTGCTCCATGAAGCCGGCGCTGCGGCGAAGAAGCTCAAGGACGACTATGTGTCGACGGAGCACCTGCTCGTCGGACTCGCCAAGAGCGGCGGTCCGGAAGTGAAGGGCCTGTTCGCCGCGCGCAAGCTCAGCGTCGAACGGATCGAAGCGGCGCTCGTCGAAGTGCGCGGCGGGCGGCGCGTGACGTCGCCGGAGCCCGAGTCGACCTTCGAAGCGCTCAAGAAGTACGCGCGCGATCTCACGGCGGAGGCGCGAGCCGGCAAGCTCGATCCCGTCATCGGTCGCGACGTCGAAATCCGCCGCGTGATGCAGGTGCTTTCGCGGCGTCGCAAGAACAACCCCGTGTTGATCGGCGAGCCCGGCGTCGGCAAGACGGCCATCGCCGAGGGCTTGGCGAACCGCATCGTCGCCGGCGACGTGCCCGAGCCGCTCAAGGGCAAGAAGATCCTCGCGCTCGACCTGGGCAGCATGCTCGCGGGCGCGAAATTCCGCGGCGAGTTCGAAGAGCGCTTGAAGGCCGTGCTCGCCGAAATCGCGCAGGCCGAAGGCGAGATCATCCTGTTCATCGACGAGCTGCACACGCTCGTCGGCGCGGGCGGCGCGGAAGGCGCGGTCGACGCGGCGAACATGCTCAAGCCGGCGCTCGCACGCGGCGAGCTGCACTGCATCGGCGCGACGACGCTCGACGAGTACCGCAAGTACGTCGAGAAGGACAAGGCGCTCGAACGGCGCTTCATGCCGGTGCAGATCGGCGAGCCGTCGGTCGAAGACACGATCGCGATCTTGCGCGGCCTCAAGGAGCGCTACGAAGTCCACTACGGCGTGCGCATCCTCGACGGTGCGCTCGTCGCGGCCACGCGTCTCGCCGATCGCCACATCACCGCGCGCTTCATGCCCGACAAGGCCATCGACTTGATGGACGAAGCGGCGGCGCAGGTGCGTTTGTCGATCGACTCGTCGCCGCCGGAACTCGACGCGATCGACCGCACCGTGCGCCAACTCGAAATCGAACGCACTGCGCTGAAGAAGGAGGATCCGCGAGGCGCGGCGCGACGCATCGAACAGATCAGCTCCGAGCTGGCCGAGCTCAACGAACAAGGCAACGCACTGCGCGGCCGCTGGCAGGCGGAGAAGGACCTCATCACTTCGCTGCGCGCCGGCAAGGCGTTGATCGAGAGCTTGAAGAACGAAGCGGAACGCAAGGAGCGCGAAGGCGACTTCGAGCGTGTCGCGAAGATCCGCTACGGCGAAATTCCGCAGACCGAGAAGCAGATCGCGGAGAGTTCGAAGAAGCTCGCCGTCGCGCAGAAGGACGGCGCACTGCTGCCCGAAGAAGTCGACGCGGAGATGATCGCGAAGGTCGTCAGCCGCTGGACCGGCATTCCTGCGTCGCGCTTGCTCGAAACCGAGCGCGAGAAATTGCTCCACATGGAGGTGCGCCTGCGCGACCGTGTGATCGGACAGGACCACGCGCTCGAAGCGATCAGCCAAGCCGTGCGCCGCGCGCGCGCCGGTTTGCAGGAAACGTCGCGCCCGCTCGGCTCGTTCTTGATGCTCGGTCCGACCGGTGTCGGCAAGACGGAAACTGCGCGCGCCTTGGCGGAGTTCTTGTTCGACGACGAGAGCGCGCTCGTGCGCCTCGACATGAGCGAGTACATGGAGAAGCACTCCGTCAGCCGCATGATCGGCGCGCCGCCGGGCTACGTCGGCTAC
>CAYHRR010000527.1:0-3260 GCA_964358875.1 uncultured Planctomycetaceae bacterium
CAATGAGCGGCGCGGTCGGCGCTGCCGGCGAGTCCGGCGCACGCGGCGACAGCGCAACATCCCAGGTCGCTCGCGAGGCCGTTTGCGCTTTGCGCACCCTCGCGCGGCGACTCCGCTTCCCGCTCCTTCAATGACCCTCACTCGCATCCACGTACGCCGGTCGCGTGAGGTCGGAGACGGTCGCGCGTCCTCGCGCTGGATTACGTCACATCGGAAGGGAATCCGCTGGCCCGACACAGCCCCGTCGATCGCAACAGCCTTCGCGCCTCAGTCGGTCGCCTTAGCGGCGGCTGACTTGAAGGACCCGTGTTAGCCTTCGCGCCCACGAAACGCTTGTGATGGGCACGCGTTGTCCCGGCAAGCACGGATGTCCATGTCCAACAGCACTGTTGCCATCGTCATTTCACTGCTCGCTCCATTCACCCGAGCTCAGAGCGCCGTCTACGTCGACGACGACGCTCCCTCAGGAGGCACCGGAGCGAGTTGGTCGAGTGCGTACCGTTTCCTCCAGGACGCCGTGAACGCGAGCGCGCCGGGTTCAACGATCCTCGTCGCCGGCGGGCTCTACCGGCCCGACCAGGGCAGTGGCGTCAACTTGCTCGACCGGAACGCTTCGATCCGTCCGAAGTCGGGCATGAGCATCGTCGGCGGGTACCGCGGGTTGGCGGCCGGAGGCGCGCCGGACGACCGCGACTTCGCCGCGTTCGCGACCATCGTCGACGGGGACTTGGCGCAGAACGGCGTGCTGTCGCCAGGCGACGACAGCTTTCACGTGTTCTTCAGTACGGCGGGCGCGACGGCGGTCGCCCTCGACGGCATGACGTTGCGCTTCGGCAACGCGGGCTCGTACGGGACGGACGAGAACCACGGCGGCGGCGTGCTGCAGACGTCGGGCACGTTGCAGTTGTCCAACCTCCGGATCGAGCACTGCCGCGCCTTCGAGGGTGGATGCGTCTACTTCACGGGTTCGTCGTTCCACATGAACGACTGTGTGCTGACGGATCCGATCGCGGTCACGCTCGGCGCCGGCGTGCGGTTGATCAACACAGTCGCAGTTATTGAGCGCCTCACGTGCGCGGGCGACACGAGCTCGTACACAGGGAACTTCATCTGTCAGCAGGGCGGTTCCTTGGCGGCGAGGAACTGCCGCTTCGCCCAGGCATATTGGCCGTATGTGGGCTGCGGGATCAGCGTCGCGAACGCGATCGCGGTGATCGAGGACTGCGAGTTCGATTCGCTCGTCGCCGGGGGGTACGGAGGCGGGCTGTACGCGACGCTGACGGATCTGGAGGTCCGCCGTTGTACCTTCCGAGCCTGCATGTCGCAGGCCGACGGCAGTGGCCTGATGACCGGAGGCTGCTTGAACACGATCGAGGACTGCGTCTTCGAGCTCAACGAGGAATTCGATTCGGCGAGTGCCGCGATCCACAGCCCCTTCTTCGCGGAAGTCCTCCGCTGCCGCTTCCAGAACAACATCGGCGGGGGGGTGACGATTACACCAGGATCGTGGTCAGCAGCGCCTGCGGTCACGATCCGTGATTGTCAATTCTTCTCGAACGGCCATACCGCAGTTGACGCCGGTCACGATACGAACATCGAGCGCTGCGTGTTCCTCTGCGACAGCTCATTTGGTGGTGGTGGGAAATCCGTGAGAGCGGATGTGTCCGCGAACCGCCACGTCGCAATCGAACAGTGTACGATCCAAAGCCAACTCGGCTCCGGGTCACCGACTATCGACTTCCATGGCTTTGCCGGTTCGTCGGTTTCGATCCACAACTCGATTGTGCGTCACGATGGCGACAGCCCGGCTACGGGTTTGTTGGCGCTCAGCTACTTGGGGACGTTTGACGTGAGCTATTCCGACATCGAGGGGTTGCCACCGAGCTATGCCGGCCCCGGCACGTTCGACGCCTTCCCGCGCTTGTTCGGGCCGCTGGCCTTCGACTTCGGTCTGCGCCCCGGGTCGCCTTGTATCGACGTTGGTGATCCGACCTCGGCGCTCGATCCGGACGGCTCGCGCGCCGACATCGGTGCCTTGCCCTTCGATCCGCTGCATGTGCTACCGCCGCGGCTGTTCTGCACCGCCGGCACCTCGAGCAGCGGCTGCCTCGCAGCGATGTCGTGGAGCGGTACGCCGAGCGTCAGCGCGAGCACGCCGTTCACGCTGACCGTGCAAGGCGCGAACGGCTCGAGTGCGGGCCTGATGTTCTACGGGATCACGCATGCGACCGCCGTGGCGTGGGGCACGTCGGGTGGAGTCCGCTGCGTCGGGTCGCCGTTCCTGCGAACGGTCGTCCAAGCCACAGGCGGCACGCTCGGCGCCTGCGACGGGACCATGGTCCTCGACTGGAACCTGTACGTCGCCACCCATCCGAGCACGCTCGGAGCGCCGTTCATGGTGGGTGACGCAATCTGGGCTCAGGGCTGGTATCGCGACCCGCCGAGCACGAAGGGCACGCAGATGTCGGACGCGATCGAATTCGTCCTCGGCGACTGAACCGGATTCACAAAGTCATGCTCAACCTTCGCGTTCGCACTGCCGTGTTCGTCTGCGCGTTGTCGGCATCAACGCAGGCTTCCTTTCAGATGCAGGACGCCGACGCGCCGTGTGATGTGGTGCGCCAAGTCCTCCACGGTCGCGTTCTCGATCCCGATGGGACGCCGGCCGAGGGTGCGTTCGTCACGTCAACGGCGGGCGGGCGCGCGGTGTGTGGGAGCGACGGCACATTCGAACTGACGGTCGACCTGCCGTTCGACGCGAGCGAGGTGCGTGTGAGCGCCTGGGCCAACGCCACGGGTGCCGCTGCGAATGCATCGACGAGTCGCGCGCTACGTGTGCGCAGCGGCGTGCTCACAAGCGACGCGGGAACGATGCCGCTCGCTCTCACGTCGTCCTGCCAAGCGGATTGGCTGCCGGCCTTCGGTGGTTCACCGGGCGTGAATGGGAATGTGTTCGCGAGCGCCGTGTTCGACGACGGCAGCGGGCCGTCGCTGTTCGTCTCGGGCAACTTCTCCGTGGCCGGAGGCGTCGCCGCGAAGCGCATCGCCAAATGGGACGGCCTCCGTTGGTACGCGCTCGGAAGCGGCCTGAACAACAACGGAAACGCCCTCACGGTGTACGACGACGGTTCCGGCGCGGCACTCTATGTCGGCGGGCCCTTCGTTCTGGCCGGAGGCGTCGCGGCAGCGCATGTCGCGCGTTGGAACGGCGCGACTTGGTCCGCCGTCGGGAGTGGAGTGTCCGGCAACGTCAATGCTCT
>CAYHRR010000528.1:0-3256 GCA_964358875.1 uncultured Planctomycetaceae bacterium
CAGCGTGCACACCAGCGTCTCGTTCTCGTGGGCGATCTTCGGGGTGGCGAGCTTTGCTTGCGGTGCGCTTGTGATCGCGCTCGAAGCTCAAGTGCGGAGCTTCGGCAACCACCAGGGCTACGCGCCCGAACAGCCGATCGCGTATTCGCATCGACTGCACGCGGGCGAGTTGCAGATCGATTGTCAGTACTGCCACTACGCAGCTCAGTCGAGCCGTCACGCCGGCGTTCCCTCGGCTTCGGTGTGCATGAATTGTCACCGCAGCGTGACGGCGGGCTACGACGCGCTGCTCGCCGAGAAACTGCTCGCCGACGAGGAGAAGCGCGAGCCGCGGCCGATCGTGTCGAGCGAGTTGCGCAAGCTGTACGACGCGCTCGCGCTCGACGACAAACTCGCGCCGCTGCCCGGGCGTCAAGCGCGTCCGATCGAATGGGTGCGCGTCCACCAGCTGCCTGACTTCGCGTATTTCGATCACCGCGCTCACGTGACGCGCGGCGTCGCTTGCGAAAGTTGCCACGGCCCCGTTCAAGCGATGGAGCGCGTGCGCCAGGAAAACAGCCTGTCGATGGGCTGGTGCATCGATTGCCACCGCGCGAGTTCGCCGGAACTCGGCGTCGCTCCGGGTGCGAGCGGCGGCGCGCGCCTCGACCACCACGTCTCGACGGATTGCGTGAGCTGTCACTACTAGCGGTGAATCCCTTGCCCGACCAAGACGAGATCCTCCTCCCTGGAACCGACGTCGAAGCGTCGCGCCGCGCGTTCTTGCGCTACGCGGGCTTCGGAATCGCGGCAGCATCGCTGGCGAGTTGCTCGCGGCGCGGACCGAGCGGCGTCGTGCCGTGGACGCGCGCGCCCGAGGACGTCGTCGCCGGACGCGCGTGGTGGGTCGCGACCACGTGCGCGGCTTGTCCGTCGGCATGCGGCGTGCTCGCGCGTTGCCGCGACGGGCGCCCGGTCAAACTCGAGGGCAATGAACTCGATCCGACGGGCGCCGGAGGCCTGTGCGCGGTCGGTCAGGCGTCGCTGCTCGAGCTGTACGACTCGCAGCGTTTCACGGGACCGCAAGGCGACGGCGCGCCGACGACGTGGGAGCAGCTCGACGCCGATGTCGGCCGCGTGCTCGAAGCTCTGCGCACGCGCGGGAAAATCCGCATCCTCACGAGCACGCTGCATTCACCGAGCACGCTGGCTGTGATTGAGCGCTTTACGGCGCGCTTCGCCGACGCGAAGCACGTGATGTACGACGCTTTGTCGGTGGCAGCGCTGCTCGACGCGCACGAGCGCACGCACGGAGCACGTGTGCTCCCGCAAATGCATTTCGACGCTGCGCGCGTGATCGCTTCGTTCGACGCCGACTTCCTGGGAACTTGGATCGCGCCCGTACAGTTCACGCGCGAATACTCGACGCGCCGCGGACAAGGCCCGCAACGCTCGCGGCACGTGCACTTCGAGGCGCGCATGTCGGTGACCGGCGCGCGCGCCGACCGACGCGTGTTGATCACTTCGAGCGAAACACGCTCGGCGTTGCAGTTGCTGTGCGCGCGCTTGGCGGAACACGCCGGCCATCCGGGCCTCGAACACGAGGCCGTGAACGCGACGACAGCAAGCGCGATCGACGAGCTCGCTGCCGCACTGTGGAACGCGCGCGGCGAGAGCCTCGTGGTGTGCGGCACGAACGACGTCGAGTGCCAGGTGCTCGTCAACGAAGCCAACCATCGCTTGGGGAACTACGGGCGCACGCTCGACATCGAACGGCCTGCGCTGCAACGGCGCGGCGACGATCGCGCTTTGCTCGCGCTCGCTAGCGAGCTCGACAGCGGTTCGGTCGACCTGTTGATCGTCGCGGGATGCAATCCGGCCTACGACTTGCCTTCGAAGCCGGCGAGTTCGTTCGCGAAGGCGCGGGTCACGGTCGCGTGCGCGTCGACGGCGGACGAGACGGCACGGACGGCGCGTTGGATCGCGCCGGAACCGCACTACCTCGAAGCCTGGAACGACGCCGAGCCGATCGTCGGCCGCTTCGGTCTGACGCAACCGACGCTGCCGGCGTTGCGCGCGACGCGCACGCTGCGGCGCACGCTCGCGGCGTGGATGGGCGACGCGCGCGAGGACCGCGAACTGCTGCGCGAGCACTGGAAAAGCGCCGTTTGGCCGCGCTTCGGCGGCGCGCTCGGCTTCGACACGTTCTTCCATAGGGCGCTCCACGACGGCGCGCTCGAGCTGCCGCGCGAAAGTGTGCTCACGCTGCGCGCGTCGTTCGGCGGACGCGGAACGGTTGCTGCTGCGCCGCCGGCGAACGGCGCACTGACGCTCGTGCTGCACGCGCAAGTATCGATGCTCGATGGCGCGCACGCGCACAACCCCTGGCTGCAAGAGCTACCCGATCCGATCACGAAAGCGACTTGGGGCAACTACGTCTGCGTTTCGCCTGAACTCGCCCAGCAGAAGGGCCTGTCGGACGGCGACGTCGTGCGCGTCACCGTCGCAGGTGTCGAACGCGGGCTCGAACTGCCGATCCTCGTGCAACGCGGACAACACGAGCGCGTGGTCGCGCTCGCGCTCGGCTACGGGCGAGCGGGCACCGAGCGCTTCGCCGGCATCGGTCCGCAATGGCTCGAAAGCAAGCCGAGCGTCGAGCCCGGTCGCGTCGTCGGCGAGAACGCTGCGCCGTTCATGGCGACCGTCGAGGGCCATTTGCGCAACGACGTGCGCGTCGTCGAACTCACTCCGACCGGTGCGCGTGTGGACATCGCGCGCACGCAGGACTACCAATCGCTCACGCTGCCCGCGCACCTCGCGCCGCACGGTCACGAAGAGCGCGAGGTCGTGCACACAGTCGTCGCCGGAACTCCCGCGCACGAAATCCACGGCGAACACAGCGGCGCGAATGCGGGCTTGTGGAGCGACGATCACGCGCACGCCGGACCGCGCTGGGGCATGGTGATCGATCTCGATCGCTGCACCGGTTGCTCGGCATGCGTCGTCGGTTGTCAGGCCGAAAACAACGTGCCGGTCGTCGGTCGCGATGAAATCGTGCGGCACCGCGAGATGCATTGGCTGCGCATCGACCGCTATTTCCAAGGCGACGGCGCCGCTACGCGCGTCGAGCATCAGCCGATGCTGTGTCAGCATTGCGCGAACGCGCCGTGCGAGTCGGTGTGTCCCGTGCTCGCCACCGTGCACTCGGCGGAAGGCCTCAATCAGCAGGTCTACAACCGCTGCGTCGGCACGCGCTACTGCGCGAACAACTGCCCGT
>CAYHRR010000529.1:0-3247 GCA_964358875.1 uncultured Planctomycetaceae bacterium
TGCCGATGCGCGCGGCTATTTCGCGCTGGGTGAGCCGGAACTGGTCCTGCAATTGGCTCGTCACCTCGCGTTTGATATCTTCGAATTTTTCATCGGCCGCTTTCTTCGCGTCTGTCGTGGCTTGGTCGAAGCCGAGCTTTGCCGTCGCCGTCTCGCGCAAGACGAACATGCCGACCGCGACGAGCACGGCGCCGCAATACACCGGCAACAACAGACGCCGCGCGCTGATGCCGGCGTTGAGGCACGCGACCAGTTCGTTGTGCTTGAGCAGCTTCGAGATCGTGAACAGCGCGGCGGCGGTCGTCACGAAGGGTGCGACCTGCAGATACAGGAACGGTGCGTTGAGCGCGCAGTAACGCAGGATCCAGCTCGTCGGCGCCGTCGAACCGTCGGGCCACTCCTTGAAGAAATCCAGGTGCGAAGCGACGTCGAAGATCTCGACCAAGCCGACGATCAAAAGCAACGCCGTCGCGTAGGCGCCGATGAACAAGGAGCCGATGTAGCGGTCGACCCGGCCGAAGAGCTGCAAGCCTGCGAGGCGCATCGCCGTCGGATCAGCGCCGCAGCGCGAAGAAGCTCATCACCAGGCCGATGAGCGAACCGAGGATCGTCGTACCGAAGGCCGCGAGCCACTGCGGAACGGCTCCCGCGACGCCGAGGCCTTTGCCCAAGCGCATCGAGAGCAAGTAGTAGATCAGCGCGTAGCCGACCGCCGCCGCGAAGGCGCCGAGTTGCGAGCCGCGCCGCAGCAGCAAGCCGGTCGGAATGCCGAGCAACAGGAACATCGGGCACACCAAGGCCAGCGCCTCGCGGTTGTGCAACTCGTAGGTCGCCGTGTCGAGCAAGCGCTCGGGGATGTAGTCGAAGTCGTCCTTCTTCGCCTCGAGCGCGGCCGCACCTTCGAGCGCGAGCAATTCGCGCGAACGATCGATGCGCCGCGCGACCTCGCTGCTCGGCTGAAATTTCCACTCGAGCGCGCTCATGTCGCCGGTCTTGAACAGCGCGTTGAGGTCGGCCTTCAACTGCACCGTGCCGACGTACATGTCGTCGGCTTCGCCGACCCAACGCGGCGCGGTGAGGTCGACGACCATCGAGGTCTCGTCGAACGAGAACTCGGCCGCCTGCGCGAACACGATCTGCGCCGGATCGTGCTTCGTGCCCGGAAACTGCATCACCACTTGGCCGAAGCGATAGCGGTTGTCGGGATCGCGCTCGCGCGCCGACAGGTAGAAGTCGCGGAACTTGAGCTCGGTGCGCCCCGGATTGAGCGTGCGCAACATGCGCATGGCCGAGTTCTTCGAGTAATTGCGCATCTGGAAGTTCGCGCGCGGCGCGACTTCCGTGGCCAGGAAATACAGCCCGCCGCTGAGCACGAGCGCCACGAGCGCGGCCGGCCGCACGAGCCGCAACGGATGGATGCCGGCCATGCTCATCGCCGTCCATTCGTTGTCCGCCGCCATGCGTCCGTAGGTGGCGACCAACGCGAGCAAGAAGCCGATCGGGATCAAATACGGCAGCAGATCGAGCAGAAGCAACGGCACGAAGCCGAGCACCGCTCCCATGCCGACGCCCGAAAGGCGATGCACGGCCGTCACGAAAATGCCGGGCATCGCGACGAAGGCCATGCCGCCGGCGGCGAACAGCACGCCGATCAACAGCTGGCGCAGGATGTAGCGCTCGAGCGTCAAGGCGCCGGATCCTAGCGAGCACGAGCGACGGCTTCGAATGCGGCGTGCGCGCTTGTCCCGCACCGCAACCGCTCCGCCGCCCGCGCGCGCGCGCAGATCGCGGCGCCGCAGCGCGCCGAGGGAACACTAGGATGCGCGCGTGGAGCAAGCCGGCGTCGAGCGCGTGCTGAAGGCGGGTGCGCGCCGCAGCGTGCGCTTGGAGCGCGCTGCGAACGGCGAACTGAGCGTGGTCAAACGCTTTGCCGGCAGTTCGCTCGCGGGCGCGACGCTCGCACGCCTGCGCGCGCAGCGCGAGCACCGCATGTTGAGCGAATTGCGAGAGCGCGGACTCTCCGTGCCGCGTGCCCTCGCGCTCGAACACGTCGACGGCGGCTGGGAAGTGCGCATGGAGTGGATCGAACGCGCGCACGAGGTCGCGGCGCTGCTCGATGCACACGCGCAGTGGCCGCACGGACGCGAGCGCGGTTTGCGCGGTTTCGCGCGGCTTTTGGCGGGTTTGCACGCAGCCCGCGTCGATCATCCCGACCTGCACACCGGCAACGCGCTGCTCGACGACCAAGGCCGCGGCTGGGCGCTCGATTTCCACAAGGCGCGGCGCGTACGCGAGCTCAAGCCGAGCACCATGTTGCGCGACCTCGTGCGGCTCGCCGCCGGCGTGCGCGAAGTGCTCGGGCCGCGGGCGCGCGCGCGCTTTTTTCTCGCCTGGCGCTGCAGCCTGCCGACGCCCTTGCGCGAGTCCTTCGACGCGCTCGGTCCCACGGCCTCGATCGTCGCGCGCATCGAACGCGAGGCGCGCCTGCGGCGTTTCGAGGTCGTGCATGCGCGACGCGCGCGTTGGACGCGCGACGGCACGGCATGTCGAGCGAGCGCACACCCGAGTGAAGGCTTCGCGCGTCACGGCGTCGCGCCCGAACTCGTCGCGCAACTCGATGCAACCGCGCGCGCGCGCGATCCGCTCCCGTGCGCACGCTTCGACTCCGCACGCGTGCTGCTCGTGACCTTCGCGACCCAACGCGCCGCGCGCCGCGCCTGGTGGGCTGCGGCACGACTCACGGAGCCCCGCGTGCCGAGCGCGCGACCGTGGGCAGTCGTGTTCGCGCCGCGAGCGTGGATGGCGCTGGAATTCTCGGATGCTGCGCAGCTCTGTTCCCAACCACGCGGCGCGCGCGCGCTGCGCTCGTTGGGTCGGCTGTACGCGCTGCTCGGTGACCGCGCACTCGACGTGCGCGCGGGAGTCGGATTGCCGTTCGCCGTCGACGCGCACGGCGAGGTCGTGCTCGCCGCGGTCGGCGACGTCGTTCGCGCGAAACCCCGTGCTTGCAGCCTCGAGTTCGCGCGCGCACTCGACCTCGCCGGCCTGTCGCTCGCCAAGCTGACGCGCCGCGAACGCGCCGCGTTTGCGCTTGGATTCCTGAACGGTGTGCCGCGCGGTGTCGGCGAACGCGCCCGAGTGCGCGCCGAGCTCCGCCATGGCTGAGCCCCTGCGTCGCCGAGCGCGCGGAGCCGTTTTGCGCACGTTGACGAGCGCGACCGGCGGCGTCGGAGATGTCGTCGTGCGC
>CAYHRR010000530.1:0-3246 GCA_964358875.1 uncultured Planctomycetaceae bacterium
GGCAGCGGAAACGTGCCTTCCATTTCGATCGGATTCTCGGTCGCGATCAGAAAGAACGGATCGTCGAGCGCATGCGTCTCACCGAACAGCGTGACGCGCGCTTCTTGCATCGCTTCGAGCAGCGCCGCTTGCGTGCGCGGGCTCGCGCGGTTGATTTCGTCCGCCAGCACGACGTTGGCGAACACCGGACCGCGCTGGAAGGTGAAGCGCTTGGCGGTCGTGGCGTTCTCCTCGAGCAAACGCAGTCCGAGGATGTCGCCCGGCATCAAGTCGGGCGTGAATTGAATGCGCCGAAACGAAAGATCGAGTGCGGCTGCGAGTGCGCGCACCAACGTCGTCTTACCGAGGCCGGGCACACCTTCGAGCAACACGTGTCCGCCGGCGAACAGTGCGCAGAGGAGTTGCTCGACGACCGCGTCGTGTCCGAGGAACACGCCGCGGATGGCTTGCTCCAAACGCGCGCGGCTCTCCAGCAAACTCGCGAGCTCACGCTCGAGCGCCTTCACGTCTCCAGTCGATCGAGGATCCATCGTTTCAGTTCGTGCAAGTCGCGCACGCGCACGTGCGTGCCGGTCGAACTCGAGCTGTCACGCGCGAGTTGGATCGGAAGGATGCCAAGCGCGCGCGCGCCGTGCACGTCCGCTTCGAGATCGTCGCCGACATGGAGCGCCTGCGCCGCACCGACGCGCGCGCGTTCGAGCGCGACGGCGAAGATGCGCGGCTCGGGCTTCTCGCAGCGCTCCAGCGCCGAAACGACGATGAAATCGAGCTCACGCGCCAAACCCAGGCCTTCGAGCAAGTCCGGCAGTCGCTCGCTCCAATTCGAAACGACGCCGACGACGAGTCCGCGCGCGCGCAGCTCGCGAACGAGTTCGAACGCGCCCGGCAACACGCGAAACGTCGCCGGATCGGCGAAGCGTTCGAGCAGCTCGGCCTGCACGCGGGCAAGCGCGCTCCTGTCGAGGCCGAGGCGCTCGACGAAGACGCGCTCGATGAAGCACGCGAACCAGCCCTCGGAGTAGTGGAAGTGCGCCCCGATCTCGCGCGGCAATTCGGCGTGCGCGCGCTTCATGTGGGCAAGCATCGCGTCGTCGTCGACGGTCAAACCGCGCGCTCGCGCCGCTGCGGCATAGAGCGCCGCACGCGACTCGCGCTCGACGATCAGGGTGTTGCCGGCGTCGAGGAGCACGGCCCGAAGTCGCGCCGTCGTTTGCATCGCATGCAGAGAGTAGGCGCGGCGCGCACGACAATCGACGCGGGCTCGCTAAGCTCTCTCGCAACGATGGCGCTCCACAGATTTCGGCTCGAATTCGTCGGCACGAGCCTGCTCGTCGCGACCATGTGCGCTTGCATCAGCGACTACCGCGGCGTGCGGCGCATGCCGCAACCGCAGCAGGCCGATGTCGCTATGGCGCGCCGCGCTGCGCTCGCCGGCGATTGGGAAACGGCCGCGAGCGCTTGGTACGAGATCTACTTGCGCAACGACGAGAACGCGCCGACGGCCTGCGTCGAAGCGGCGCGCGCGCTCGCCGAAAACGGCGACGACGCCAGCGCGCGCGGATTGCTCGAGCAAGGTCTGGCGCAGTATCCGGGCCACCCCGATTTGCTCGAGGCGCAAGGCAACGTGCTCGTCCACGAGGGCTTTCGCCGCGCCGCCGAGGCGTTGTACGTGCAGGCGCTCGAGCATGCCCCCGAACGCTTGTCGACGTTGCTCGCGCTCGCGCGCGTGCGCGTGGACTTGGGCCTCGAAGACGCGGCCTTGCCGTTGCTCCGAAAGCGCATCGAACTCGGCGCCGGCGACGCAGAAACGTGGTTGTTGATGGCGCGCACGCGTCGCGCGATGGGGGCTTACGTCGAGGCGCTCGAAGCCTACCAGCGTGCGTTCCAACTCGGCGAAGCACGCTCTGATCGCTTGATCTACGCGGCGAGCTTGTACTCGGACCTGTCTGAGGACGATCGCGCGCTGTTCGATCAAGCCGAGGTCGAGCGCTGGCTGCGTTCGGCGTGCGAGATCGATCCGCAAAGCGCGGCAGCCCACGGCATGCTCGGCGATTTGGTCTTGGCGCGCGGCGACCTCGACGCAGCGCAGACGCTGATGCGACGCGCCGTCGAGTGCGATCCGGGACACCTGCCTTCGCTGCGACGTCTGGCCAAGCTGCTGCGTCGACGCGGCGACCTCGTAGGCGCGGGTGAGCAGGCTGCCGCGGCGCAGAAGCTCGAGAAGGACCTGACCAAAAAGGCCGAATGGCAGCTGTGGATCGACGAAGGCGAAGCGGCCAAGACCGCGCCGCCCGGCGGCTGAATTCGGTCAGCTCTTGCGGCCCGTCAAGCGCGCGACGAGCGCCGCGACCTTGTCGCCCAGCTCACTCGCGAACTCCGCGCCGAAATCGACTTCGAGCACGTCGATCTCGGGGAACTGGAAGCGCCCGCTGCTGCGGTTGAAGGGAATGCCGTACTCCCACTTGTTGCCGTCGGAGGCGTGGATCGTCACGGCGATCTGATCGTCGCCCTCGACGGGTTCGACGGTGTAGCTGACGACTTCGTAGTGGGTCATAGCGTGTGCGTGAGGCTGCGGAGCGAACGCGCGGCGATCCTAACGGCGTTGCGCAACGGCAACCAGCGCGGCTAACGCGCCGGCTTCCAAACTTGGAAGTCGTGGTACTCGTGCGATTTGAAGTCAGCGAGCAACACGTAGCCGGCCTCGGTCAGCTCCTTCACCAACTCGCCGTCTTGCAGCTTGTGTTGCGGCGGCGGACCGACCGGCAAGGGGCCGGCCTTGTATTCGAAAAGCACCAAGCGACCGTTGGGCGAGAACGCGCTCTTCAAGCGCCGCATGTAGTCGACGCGCTCGTCGAAGTGGTGGTAGGTGTCGCCGATGAACACGACGTCGCAGCGACCCGGCGGCAGGTGCGGCGAAGTGCTCGAGCACAGCACCGGCACGACGTTGTCGAGTTTCTCGGCGAGCACGTGCTCGCGCAGGCGATCGAGTTGGCGCGGCTCGACGTCGACCGCGTAGACGACGCCGCGTGGGCAAGCGCGCGCGAAACGCAGCGCAAAAACGCCGGGTCCGCAGCCGAGATCGGCGATCACCGCGTCGGGCGCGAGTTGCAGACTCGCGACGACGAAGTCCGGGCGCATCTCGGCAACGCGCTTGTCGGATTCGAGGTTCGCGACATAGACGTAGACGTCCTCGTGTCCGTGCTTGTCGCGATTGGCTTCGACGAGCGATGCGGGCTGTGCAGCAGC
>CAYHRR010000531.1:0-3229 GCA_964358875.1 uncultured Planctomycetaceae bacterium
GCGGCCGCGCGCGACGCTTGAAGGCCAAGCACGGCCTCGACTTGATCGTGCTCGACTACTTGCAGTTGATGACGCACCCCAAGGCGGAGAGCCGCCAGATGGAAGTCAGCGAGATCTCGCGTTCGCTCAAGGCGCTCGCGCGCGAACTCGAAGTGCCGGTCGTGGCCTTGGCGCAGCTTTCACGCGCCGTCGAAGGCAAGGATCGCACGCCGCGCGGCCGACCGCTGCTCTCGGACCTGCGCGAGTCCGGTTCGATCGAACAGGACGCGGACGTCGTGATGATGCTGTACCGCGCCGAGTACTACGCGACGACCGACGAGGAGCGTCGCGAGCAAGAGGGCAAAGCGACGGTGATCATCGCCAAGCACCGCAACGGACCGACGGGCGAAGTCAATCTGCAGTTCCGCGCGAGCATCATGCGCTTCGAGAATCCGGCTCCTTCGGCGGCGGAGCCGATCTACGCGTGAGCGCCGGACGCTGCATGTGTCGCGCTTTGGCGCTGTGGGTCGCCACGCTTTTCAGCACGCTCGCGCAGGTGCATGCACAGGAGCGTGCTCAGGCGCAAGGCCCGCCGACGGTCGTGTCGATTTTCGTCGAAGGCCGGCAGCGCTACACCGAGGCGCAACTTCTCGGCGTGCTCGGCCAGAAGGTCGGTGAGCCGCTCGACGCCGGTGCGCTCGACCGCGGCTTGCAACGCTTGTGGACGAGCTTCCACGTGTTGCCCGACGTGCGCGTGCGCGAAGTCAGCGGCGGGATCGAGTTGCACTTGATCGTCGAGGAGTTGCCGGTCGACCGCGATCCGCGCTTCATCGGCAACGACGCGATCGACGACAAGACGCTGCGCAAGTGGGCCTTGCTCGACGAGAAGAGCGAGCTGTACCTGCACCAAGCCGGCCGCGTGCGCCAGCGTTTGCTCGAGGGCTATCGCAAGGACGGTTTCTACTTCGCCGAAGTCAACGTGATCACGCGCGAGGGCGACGTCGAAGGCGAGTTGCCCGACGTGATCTTCGAGATCCGCGAGGGTCACAAGGTGCGCGTGCGCGATTTCGTCATCGAGGGCAACCGTTCGATGCCCGACCGGCGCTTCCTGTACTTCTTCAAGGACGGTTTGTCGTCGCTGGCCAAGCGCGACCTCGAAGGGCCGTCCTTGTTCAATTGGCTCGGCTCGGCCTTCGTCGAAGAGACCTTGCAGGCCGACTTGCTCGCGTTGCGCGGCGTGTACCGCGATCGCGGTTGGCTCGACGCCGTGGTCGAGTTGGCAGACACCGAATTCAACGACGCGCACGACCGCGTGACCGTTCACGTCGCCGTCGACGAAGGTGAGCGCTACACGATCGCGTCGCTCGCCATCAAGGCCGTCGAGTGGAACGACCCCGACAGCTCGCGCGACACGACCACGCACGACGCCGAGTTGTTGTTTCCCGAAGCCGACTTGCTCGCGCTGTGTACGGCGAAGACCGGCGCCTACTTCGAGAGCACGGCGCAGCGCAAGGATCTCGGCGCACTGCGCGATTACTACGGCGCGCGCGGCCACATCTCGCACTCATCGTTGCCGCGTCGACTGAACTGGACCTTCGCCGAACCGGACCTCCTGTTCGACGTCGAGCACCACACGGTCGCGGTCACGTACCGCGTCGTGCAGGGTCACGAGCTCTACAACCGCGAGATCCTGATCAACGGCACGCAGCACACGCGCGACGCCGTCGTGCGCCGCGAACTGTCCGTTTTCCCCGGAAAACGCACCGAATTGAAGGAGATCGAGCGCTCGCTCGCGCGCGTGCAGGCGACGCGTTTCTTCACCGACGAGATGAACCGCGCTGCGCATCGCGATCCCTACTACCGGCTCGTGCCCGTCGCAGGCGAGCCCGACAAGGTGGACATCGAGTTCATCGTCGAGGAAGGCCGCGTCATCGACTTCAACATCTCGGGCGGCGTCGACACCGACAACGGCGCCTTCGCGATCATGTCGCTGACCATGCGCAACTTCGACGCCACCGATCTACCGCGCGGCTTCGGCGCCGCGTTCGGCGAGATCTACGGCAAGGAGGCCTTCCACGGCGCCGGTCAGCAACTCGACTTCGTCGCCTCGCCCGGCACGCAGGTTTCGAACATGCGCATCCACTTCGTCGAGCCCGACATCTTCGGCACGCATCTCCAGCCGACGAGCTTCGACATCGACCTCAACAAGCGCCTGCGTCGCTACGCGTCGCACGAAGAAGATCGCGCCGACCTGCGCACGCGCCTAGGGCGTCGTTGGGACTACGACATCTTCACCTGGATCGGTTTCGTGCTGACCGAGATCGAGCTGTCGAATCCCGACAGTGACGGCGTGCCGCCCGCTCTCTCGTACCAGGAGAGCCAAGGCAAGACGCGGCTCGCGGGCGTGCTGTTCGACGCCTCGACGCGCTCGCTCGACAACTACTTGGTGCCGCACAAGGGTTGGTGGCTGCGCTCGAACAACGTGGTGTATTCGCGCGACTTGGGCAGCGACTACGACTACATGCAGAACGATCTGCGCACGGACTTCTACGCGCCGATCGGCGAGAAGGAGGACGGCACCAAGCCGGTGCTGCACGTGCAGCTCGATCTCGGAGCGCAGTCGACCTACGGCGACACCTTCGCCGTGCCGTACAGCGATCGCTACTTCCTCGGCGGCTCGAAATCGCTGCGCGGCTTCGACTATCGCGGCGTCGGGCCCTTCGACCTGTTGACCGACTATCCGCTCGGCGGACAAACGAGTTTGTCGGGCACGGTCGAGTACTTCTATCCGCTGCATTCGATCCAACAGCCCGGCAGCTACCAACGCATCGAAGCCATGCGCGCCAGCGTATTCGTCGACTTCGGCGCGACGGATGCGGAGTCGTGGCAGCTCGACCTCGGCGAACTGCGTTCGTCGGTCGGCTTCAGCATCGGCCTGTCCTATCCCTTGCCCTTGACGCTCAACTTCGGATTCCCGATGACGAGCTTCGAAGGCGACAACCGCCAGACCTTCTCGTTCAGCCTCGGCACGCCGTAGCGCGGCGTGCGCCGCGTTTGTTGACGGCGCACCGAACCGCGAGCTAGCCCGACCTATTCATGAGGCCGCTACTGCGAACTCGAAATCATCCTGCCTCGCTGCGTTGCGACGCCGCATTCGATCCTCACCGACCTGACAGGTCGCTTCCGGCCGAATGCGGCGTCGCGCCTTGCGGGCCAGGCGCTTTCGCGCTCTCGCTACGCGGCTCATGAA
>CAYHRR010000532.1:0-3223 GCA_964358875.1 uncultured Planctomycetaceae bacterium
CCAGAATCTCGAACTCGTACTCCCAGGCCGTGACCCACGCGACGCTCGCAACCGTGACCGTGGCGACAATCCCGAGCTTTTCCAGCTCGACTTCGGCGCGCCAGCGGTACCAGTCCGCAGCGGCCACCTCGTCCACGAGCACCGCACCCGTGAGCGATCGTCGGCGTTGCCCAAAAAGCAAGGTGTCGCCGATGGCGACAGCACTCGCCGTTAGGCTTTCGAGATCCTGAGAGGTGCGTGCCATGTTCACACTTGATCGAGAGTTCCTAGTCGATGCGCTGAAGGCGATGGGCGTTACGTTTGCCTGTGGACTCGTGGCGGGTTGGTGCGTGCACGGGCTCTACCTAGAGCACCGCGAAAAGAAGAAGCGCGAGCACGAGCACCGCGACGAAGAAGAAGCTGGAACTCGGCGGCCCTGACGCAGCGCGCAGCGCGCTCGGCCCGCGATCACCGAGCAACGCGCTCGGCGTGTCGATGATGCCGCCAACCGTCTGCGCGCCCATCGTCTGCGGCGGATCGAGATAGAGAGCTTGCGGCTCGTAGCCGCGCGCCGGCGTCGCGCCGGCCTTCGCCTCTGCGGCGTGCGCGTCCACCCCGCCGGCGAACACGTCGCGCAGTTGCACGTCGAACGACTCTTCCAGCGCGAGGCCCGCATCCCAGTACGCAAGCAAGGCGTTCGCGAAGCGCTCTTGGCGCACGACGATCGCTTGGCCGTTGTAGAAGCGATCCCACGCTGCGCCGAGTTCCTTCGAGGCCGCATCGCGGCGGCGCAGCTCGAGCGCGCGCGGATCGGCCCACAGCGCCCGCCAGTTGTAGCCCGCGTGTCCCTTGGTCGGTTGCTTGTCGAACGCGAGCGCGTGTTCCAAGTCGCGAAACTGCGTCGAAAAACGGCTTTCGTCCGGCGCAAGCTCGCGCGCGAGCGCGCCGAAGTCGGCTTGAAACCGGCCCGGTAGCTTCGGCGTTTTCTTCGCGTTCCAGGCGCGACCGCCGAAGAGGTTCGAGAGGTTCGGACCGATCACCTCGAAGATCTTGACGAGCGCGCCGAAGGGCATCGCGCCCATGACGTAACTCGTCGCGAGCTTCCCCGCGACTGCGTTCCCGGTGATCGCGGCCACGGCGTCACCTCAGCGCAGCACGAGGAACGCGACCAGCGCGACGGCGGCGAGGATCAAGAGCAACGTCGTGTTGGAGAAGCCCGCTTCACCGTCCGGCGTGTCGTCGCGCAGCGGCATCGGCCCGGCCTTGTTGCCGCCCTTGTTGCCGCCCTTGGTGTTGTTGATCGCTTCCAGCGCGGGAGCGACCTTGCCGAGCACGTCGGTCACGTCACCGAGGAAGCCACCGATCGAGTCGAAGAATCCAGCCATTGAAGCACCCTCGCGGAAAGAAGATTGGCCGATGCACGGACGCGCCGCGCACCGGCCACGGATGGGGAGAGATCAGCGACCGTTGCGCCGACCGATGATCGCTTGCGCGCGGGACATTTGCCGACGCGCGGCGCTCGTGCCGGGTTGCGCGGCGTTCGAGGAGAGCTGCGTCGGGCTGCCGTCGATCGCGGTATCCGTGTTCGCGTCGAACGCGATGACGGTTACGCGCATCTTGTCGCCAGCGGCGGGCGTCACCGCCGTGATGTCGCCTTCGACCGCCGCCGAGTTGTCGGCGTAGATCGTGAGCTGACCGCCAGCGGGGATGAACAGCGCATTGCGCTTGCGGCCCTGGCGCATCTCCTTGAGCGGGATGAACACGATGCCCGTGCTCGCGATTTCGTCGTCCGAGCCGAAGCCCGACGCGCGGCACGTCTCGTAGCGCGCGCGACCCCACACGGTCCAGTCATAGACGCTCTTGCGCGGCTCGCCCGGTTGGATGTAGTCCACGGCCAAGCGACGGATCAGACCATCGACGCTTGCCGACGCTTCGGCGCCCGCGCCGCCGGTCGCGTCGCTCGCCTCGACCAAAAGGCCCGTGCCGTACACGTCCGTTTTGAAGTCGAGCTGGAGCGGGATGTTGGAGCTGGCCGAGGCCAGCGAGACTTCCGCCGTGAAGAAATCCGGCGTGTTGAAGCCGCCCTGCGGCACTTCCGGAGCGGTGTGCGCCCACGGGCGAACGATACCGGCGACCGCCGTCGCGTTCGCGCCGTAGAAGGTGTGGGAGCGATTCGTCCACCGCCAGATCAGCTCGGCACCGGTCGCATCGAATCCCGCGCCGTCGAGCATCGTGTGCAGCGGCAACACGAAGCGCGAACCGAACGTCGTGCTCGTGGCCGTGCCTGCGTTCCGCGAAACGTAGCCGCCTTGGTAGATCGCGGCCAAGTGGAACAGCAGGTACGCATCGACGTTGATGCGCGGCGCGCCGAACTGGATCAGTTGCAGCGAGCCGAGATTGCGCCAAGGCGCTTCGTCCGAGAGCGTGATGGCGACCGAGCCCGTCGCGGTTCCGTCGAAGGCGAAGCCGAGTTCGCGCACCGCGCCTTGCTTGAAGGCCGATTCGCTCTGCGCGTTGATCGCGTAGACCTGTTCGCGGAAGTTGAGGTTCTGTTCGAGGAGCTTGGTCATGAGATTCGGGGCCGCGATTTAGGCGGCAAGTCGAACGGGAGCGGGGAGAGGAAGGAGCGGAGAACTCAGGCCGGAACGGGCGGCGCGTCCGGCGTCGGCGTGGTCGCGAGCACGAGCGCGTTCAGGCTCGCGTCGATGATCGGCGCGAAGATTTCGTTCGCGGCCATCTGGAGATTGTCGCGACCGGTCACGGCGAGCATCGCGCGCGCTTGTTCGGCAGTCGGACAGAATCGAAGGTAGAGCGTGTGCATTGGAATCAGCTCGAAGCGGGGCCAGCGGGAGAACGTTGCGCGACGTAGCGCAGGCCTTCTTTGCCTGCGTAGCTCGCGACGATGGAAGTAGCGAACTCCCACGGAACCGGGAGCCCGTGAGAGTTCGCGAAAGCCCACGCTGCGCTGACGAGCACGGACACCCAAAAGGTCCGGCTATCCGCGAGCAAGCGCAGGCCTTTCATGGATCAGCCCGGAGTCGTGAGCTTGGAAACCCACGTTCCGATACCGAGCATGGCGTAGAGCACGATCACCGCCAGGGCGATGACGACCGTCATGATGAGGGACACTTTGAAGCCTCCGAGTTAGAGAACGAAGAACAGCACCGCGAGGGCCAGCAACACGGGGGCGACCTCGTAATCCACCACAGGGAAATCGAACTTGAAGGCGGCATCGAAGGCGAGT
>CAYHRR010000533.1:0-3212 GCA_964358875.1 uncultured Planctomycetaceae bacterium
TCCAGTCGGTCACGCGCCAAACCCGTCTACTCGCTTGGCGGATCACCGGCGGAGTTTGCACCGGAGGATTCTGGCCCGGAGGATTTTGGACCGGCGTGGTCTGCGCCGTGCCGCTCTTGATCACGGTGCTCGTGGTCGTGATCGGGACCGGTTGCTTGTCCTGGGTGAGCGCGAACACGCTGCCGGTGAGGGCTACGCCGGTGAGGGCTACGCCGGTGAAGGCTACGCCGATGAAGGCTACGCCATGGGTAAGCGAGCCGAAGAGGACCGCGCGGCCGCTAGGCAGCCGCAAACGGGCGGGAATACGTCGTGAGTTCATTGCGTTTGCTGCTCCTGAAAGGGCGGGGATTGTAGCCATCCTAAGTCCTTCGGCCCAGCGGCGTCGGAAGTGACGTCGCGCGCTTCGAAGTTGTGGAGATTCGGGAATCCGAGCGCGCGTCGAGGACTTGGCGCGCTGTGTCGATGCGCGGTGCGTCGCAGCGGTAACATCCCGCGCGATGTCCAAGAGCGATCTGCGGAGTCGAGCTACGCACGACCTTCTCGACGTGACGCACTTCGAGCGCGCTCGGGAAAGCGCTGCGCGGAAAGTGCTTCTCGGTCGCGCTGCGCACCCGAAAAAACTGCGGCACGCGGCGCTCGCCGTGTTGCTCGCGCTCCTGCCCGCCGGTTGCTGTACGGCGCCCAAGGCGAACGAGCTGCTCGCCGCCGGCAAGAGTGCCCCGCGCCTGACGGTTGCCGCCTTCCAGACCTTCGCGCGCGCCGAATCGTGCGAGCAGGAGTACCGCTGCTTCTCCTCGGGCTTCACGCGTCGCAACGGCCTGTCGATGGCGACCTACTGCGAAGCGCGCGAGCGCATCCGCCGCGAACAGCCCTTGATCGACTGGTTGGCGCGGGCGTCGAACGTCGAATTCGTGCGCGACGAGGCTGTTGGAAATGGACGGCATCGGATCGATGTGCGGGTCGCCGGACGTACGGTACGCATACACCTCGTGAGAGAGGATTTCTGGCGAATCGAGCGCTCCGACCTGTTCGTCGACGGCCTGCAACCCTTCGAAACGCTGGTGCAGATCGAAAACAACGCGGCCGGCGAGCCGGTCTTGGTCGCAAGACTGCCGCTCGAGGCTGCCGAAATGGACCCCGCCACGATCACCTCCCTAGTCGTCGAGAAGCTCTGGAAGATCGACGACATCCAGCCGCTCGACGCGCCCTGATCGAGCGACGACCCGCTCCCCCAACTCTCCCGATGAAATCTCCCCGACCGCGTCGGCGCGCCGCTGCCCAAAAGCCCCGCGCGACCCTGCGCTACGTCTATTCGTTCGGCGACGGTCGCGCGGACGGCGACAAGACCATGAAGGCCCTGCTCGGCGGCAAGGGCGCGAATTTGGCCGAGATGAGCCGCCTCGCGCTGCCGGTGCCTCCGGGCTTCACGCTCTCGACCGAGGTGTGTTCGCACTTCTATGCGCACGAGCAGCGCTATCCGGCGACGCTCGACGCGCAGGTGCGCGCCGCGCTCGCCGCCGTCGAAGCCTCGATGGGCAAGCGCTTTGGTGACGAGCGCGATCCGCTGCTGGTCAGCGTTCGTTCGGGCGCGCGCGTCTCGATGCCGGGGATGATGGACACGGTCCTCAACCTCGGGCTCAACGACCGCACGGTCGAAGGGCTCGCGCGTGCCTCGAACAACCCGCGCTTCGCGTGGGATGCGTACCGGCGCTTCGTGCAGATGTACGGCGACGTCGTGCTCGGTTTGAAGACCGCGCACGGCGAGGACCGCTCGCCCTTCGCCAAGGCGCTCGAACGCAAGAAGCTCGAGCGCGGCGTGACGCTCGACACGCAACTGACCGCGACCGATCTGCGCGAACTGGTCGCCGAATTCAAATGGCTCGTGCGCCAACGCGTCGGGCGCGATTTTCCCTCGGACCCGCTCGAACAACTGTGGGGCGCGATCGGCGCGGTCTTCGGTTCATGGCACAACGACCGCGCTGTCGCCTATCGCCAGATCCACTCGATCCCGCACGACTGGGGCACCGCCGTCAGCGTCGTCGCGATGGTCTACGGCAACCTCGGCGAAGACTCGGGCACCGGCGTGGCCTTCACGCGCGATCCGGCCACCGGTGAGAAGCGTTTCTACGGCGAGTACCTGATGAACGCGCAGGGCGAGGACGTCGTCGCTGGCATCCGCACGCCGCAGCCGATCGAAGCGCTCGCACGCAGCTCGCCTGCGGCGTTCAAGGAGCTGCAACGCATCCAAAAGCAGCTCGAACGCCACTACCGCGACATGCAGGACATCGAGTTCACGATCCAGAGCGGTCGGCTCTTCATGCTGCAGTGCCGCTCGGGCAAACGCACCGGTCTCGCCGCCGTGCGCATCGCGGTCGACATGGCGAACGAGAAGCTGATCTCGCGCGATGAGGCCTTGTTGCGCGTGCCGCCCGACGCGCTCGATCAACTGTTGAAGCCCGTGTTCGAGCGCACGGAGCTCGAGCGCGTGCGCAAGCAGGGACGTGCGTTAACCAAGGGCCTCAACGCCGGTCCGGGCGCCGCGAGCGGGCGCATCGTGTTCACCGCCGAGGACGCGACCGCCTGGGCCGCGCGCGGCGAGCCGGTGATCCTCGTGCGCCTCGAGACGAGCCCCGAGGACATCCGCGGCATGCAAGCGGCGGTCGGCATCCTCACCGCGCGCGGCGGCATGACCAGCCACGCCGCGCTCGTCGCGCGCCAAATGGGCAAGGTGTGCGTCGCGGGCGCGGGCGAGCTCGACGTGCGTCACCTCGAGAAGGAGCTGCGCGTCGGCGCGCAAATCCTGCGCGAAGGCGACTGGCTTTCGCTCGACGGATCGACCGGCGAGGTCTTCGAGGGCCGCATCGCGACGCAGCCTTCCGAAGTCATGGCGCGCATCTTCGACGGCGCTGCGGGCGGCGAACTCTCCACGGCCTTCGAGAAGCTGATGCGTTGGGCCGACGCCGCGCGCACGTTGAAGGTGCGCGCCAACGCCGACCCACCTGATCAATGTCGCGTGGCGATGGCCTTCGGCGCCGAGGGCATCGGGCTGTGCCGCACCGAGCACATGTTCTTCGAAGGCGACAAGATCGACGCGATGCGCGAGATGATCGTCGCCGAGACGAAGAAGGAGCGCGAAGCGGCGCTCAAGAAACTCCTGCCGCTGCAGCGCGAAGACTTCATCGGCATCTTCAAGGAGATGGCGCCGCACCCGG
>CAYHRR010000534.1:0-3201 GCA_964358875.1 uncultured Planctomycetaceae bacterium
TCGCCGATATCACCGCGCCGCATGCCGGTGGCGTCTACTGCCTGTCCGTGCTCGACGCCGAGCACATTGCGTTCACCCAAACGACCTCGCCACCGCGCTTGACCGTGGTCGACACCGTCGGTGGCCAGTGGCTCGAAGTCCATCTCCTGGAGTGCGAAGGGACGGGCTGGGATGTCGCGCGCTTCGCGGATGGAACGCTCGCTGTGTGTGACCCGATCGGCGATGTCGAACTCTACTCGCCGACCGGTGAGCACCTCGCGACTTGGGGGCCGGCGTACAACCCCGTGTTCTGGAACGTGTGGGTCGACGTGCACGACCAACTGTGGGTCAGCGACATTGCTCCGGCTCACGGCGGCACCCTGCATTGCTACGACCGAAACGGGTCGATCGTGCGCTACGTCGGGTTCGCCTTCGAGCCGGGCGACTTCGTGGTCGAGCCCAACGGCGAGATCTGGCTCACGAACCGCTACGGCAATCAGATCGTGCACACAGACGCAGCCGGCACAGAGCTCGGCCGCTTCCCTACGGGCATGTCCGGAATCCAGCAGGGACTGGCGATCGCGAGCGACGGCACGCTGTGGACCACCGCCTCGACGTCGACCACCGCGCGGCACTTTTCGCGAAGCGGCGTGCAACTCGGCGAGTTCACGCTCGCGCTCGGCGCCGGCACGACCTGGGTCATGGACATCGCGCGCAGCACGCAGTTGCCGACGAGCTACTGCGCAGGCGGCACTTCGTCGCACGGCTGCGTCGCCACGCTCACGACGAGCGGCTTCCCGAGCCTGGCGACGACCAGCGGCTTCTCGATCGCCGCGACCCAGGTCGAAGGCGCGGTCAGCGGCGCGCTCTTCTATTCGAGTGCGGGAGCACAGTCGTTGCCGTGGTCGAGCACGAGCTCGTTGTGCATTCGCCAACCGATGCAGCGCCTGCCGCTGCAAAACTCCGGCGGGAATCTAGGCCAGTGCAACGGCGCGCTCTCGATCGATATGAGCGCGTGGTCGCTCGCCAATCCGACGGCGCTCGCTCAACCCTTCGCGCCCGGCGTGAAGCTCTGGTTTCAGGCCTGGTTCCGCGACACCGCGGCGCCGCGCCCGACGAGCTTGTCCGACGCGCTCGTGTTCGACTGGATGCCGTGAGCGCGCGCGCTCACCAGTTGAGCCACTCTTCGTTCGAGCGCTCGAGCTCCGCCTGCACTTCGGCGATGCGGAACTGCGCGTCCTTCATTTTCGCGGCGTTGCGATAGACGGCTTCGTCGACGAGCGAGGCCTCGAGCTGCTCGAGCTCGGCTTCGAGCGCGATGATGCGCTTCTCGAGCTTCTCGAAGGCCCACGGGTTGCGCGGCTTGCCGGCGTGCGGCGCGCGTGCGGCGCCGCTCGCAGGGCTCGGGGACGAAGCGGGTTTTTCCTGCTGCTTTTCGAGCTTCTTCGCGCCGGCACGCTCGAGAGAACGCTGCGCCTCGGTGTCGCTCGCGAGCTTGCGCCACTCGCTGTAGTTGCCGGTGAAGACCTGCGGACGGCCGTTGCCGATCTCGACGATGTGCGTGCACAAGCTGTCGAGGAACGCGCGGTCGTGGCTCACGCACACCAGCGCTCCATCGAAGTCGCCGAGCATCTCTTCGAGCGCCGCGCGCGCTGCCAGGTCGAGGTGGTTGGTCGGTTCGTCCATCGCGAGCCACGTGATCGGCGTCGCCAGCAACTTCGCGAGGCACAGCCGCGCGCGCTCGCCGCCCGACAGCGCGCTGACGGACTTCTCGACTTCCTGACCGCGGAACAAAAAGCGCGCGAGGAAGCCGCGGATCTGCTGGTCGGTCCACTCGGAGCGTTCGCGCCGCAATTCGCTGGTCGGCGTGCCGTCGATCTTCAGGCCGCTCGTGTCTTGGTCGTAGTAACCGCACACAGCCTTGTGGCCGTAGGCGAGCTCGCCGCGCAGCGGTTTCAAACGGCCCGCGAGCATCTTGAGCAGCGTCGTCTTGCCCGCGCCGTTGGGGCCGACCACGCCGAGGCGTTGTCCGCGACCGAGGCGCAGATCGAGACCGTCGAAGAGCACGCGCTTGTCGTAGCCGCCGGCGATGTCGCGCGCGTCGAGCACGAGTTCGCCGCCGCGCTCGATCTTCGGCGGCGGAATGTTCGGCGTGCGGATGTCGTCGTAGGGCTGCACGAGCCGCACGATGTTCTCGAGCTTCTTCTGGCGGCCCTTCGCTTCGGCCGTGCGCTGCGAGCCCATGTGCTTGCGGATGAAGGCCTCTTCCTTCGACAGGAAATCCTGCTGCAACTCCCAGGCGCGCGATTCGGATTCGAAACGCTCGCGCTTGATCTGCACGTACTTCGGGTAGTTGCCCGGATAACGCTTCATCGCGCCGCGCTCGAGATCGAGCAGCGCGTCGACCGAATTCGTCAACAAGCGTCGGTCGTGGCTGACGATCAACACGGCGCCCTTGAGTTGGCGCAACCAACTCTCGATCCACTCGATGCCGACGAGGTCGAGGTGGTTGGTCGGTTCGTCGAGCAGAAGCAGGTCGTGGCCTGCGACGAGCTCGCGCGCGAGCGCGGTGCGACTTTTTTCGCCGCCCGAAAGCGTGCTCGGGTCGCGGCCCCAAAAGCTCTCGGGCAGGCCGATGCCGGTCAGCACCTTTTCGACGACGTGCGCGAGATCCCAACCGCCGAGTTGTTCGAGGCGGTGGTGGAGTTCGTCGTGTTGCTTGAGCACGCGATCGAGCTCGACGCCCGTTGTGTGGTGCATCAAGTCGGTCAAGCGCGCGAGTTCGCTCTCGACGTGACGCGCTTCCTCGAGGCCGGCCTCGACGTACGAGCGCACGGTCTGGCCCGTGCCGAAACGCGGAATCTGCGGGACGTGGCCGAGGCGCGCGCCCTTGCGCAGCGTGATCGAGCCGCCGTCGGGTTGCTCGAGGCCTTCGATCAAGCGCAGCAAGGTCGACTTGCCGCCGCCGTTGCGCCCGACGAGACCGACCTTTTCGCCGGGGTCGATCTGAAAGGTCACTCCGCGCAGCACGTCTTGCGCGCCGAAGTGCTTTTTCACGTTGTCGACGAGGAGCAGGCTCACGGTTGTCCCGCGCGTTTGCGGGCGGAAGAGGGTAGCGACAACGCGCGAATCGACAAGCGTCGCAGGCGCGCCGAGGTCGGGGAGCGGCGCTATCGTCCCGCCATGTGCTTGATGGTCTACATCGCCGCCGCAGCGCCGCTC
>CAYHRR010000535.1:0-3188 GCA_964358875.1 uncultured Planctomycetaceae bacterium
AGGAAGCGTCCTTGGGTTCAATGCGCGTCGACGCGGCAGGCTGGCGCGCGCGACATGGCGGTTCAGCGCGCGTCGCGGCGCGGGAGACTAGCAAACAGCTTGTGTTCAGCGTGTTTGCGCGCGCCACGCCGTGGGTCCACAATCCGCGCGTGACCAAAGACTGTTCGACGAGCGAGACGGAACCGAGCGAGTCGGGAACGGCCGCGCCGCGCGTGCGCCGCTCGCGCGCGACCAAGTGGCGCGTCGGCGTCTTGATCGCGGTGCACATCGCGATCGCCTTGCACTTGGCGCATTGGTGGGCGACGGGCGAGACGCTGACGCCGCTCGAACCGAGCGAAGCGAAGCTGCTCGGCGAACGCGGCATCGTCAACGCGGGCGTGATTTTTTTCGGCTTGGCGATCGCGTCGACGGCGTTGCTCGGTCGCTGGTTTTGCGGCTGGGCATGTCACCTCGTCGCGCTGCAGGACCTCGCTCTGTGGATCCTCGGCAAGCTGCACGTGCGACCGCGCGCGATCCAACTCGGACTGCTCGGCTACGTGCCGTGGATCGTGTTCGTCTACATGTTCATCGGGCCGGCAGCCTTTCGTTGGATGTACGAGCACGGCTTCACCGCGCTCGAAGCGCAACTGACCACCAGCTCGTTTTGGGCCACGTTTCCAGGGCCGGTGATGACCATCGTCACCGTGATCGGCTGCGGCTTCGCGATCATCTACTTCATCGGCGCGAAGGGCTTTTGCACCTACGGCTGTCCCTACGGCGCGATCTTCGGCATCACCGATCAGCTCGCGCCGCTGCGCATCCGCGTCACCGATGCGTGCGAAGGTTGCGGTCACTGCACGATCGCGTGCACGTCGAACGTCAACGTGCATCAGGAAGTGCGCGACTGGAAAGCGGTGATCGATCCGGGCTGCATGAAGTGCATGGACTGCGTCAGCGTGTGTCCCAAGGACGCGCTGTACTTCGGCTGGGGCCCGCCCGCGCTTTTCACGAAGCGACGCAACGGACTGCGCGAGCGCGTGAGCGCTTGGCGACCGCGACTCGCACGCATCGCGCTCGCCGCGTTGTTCCTGTGGGCGACCTTCGCGCTGCTGTTGACGCGCGGCGGCGAATTCGACGCGCCGCAGTCGCTGTCACTCGCGCTCGCCGCAGGATCGCTCGTCGTCGCGCTGGTGTTCTCCGGCAAGGCGGAACGCGCCGGCCAACCGACGCTCGGCGAAGACGCCTGGACCGCGCTCGTGTTCCTCGTCGCGCTGTACTGCTTGCGCGGCATCGCGATCATCCCGTTCTCGGCCGAGAAGACGCCGCTGCTCCCGGCGCTCGGACTCGCCGCGATGGTCGCGTACACAGCGCTCGTCGCCGCACGGCTGACGCGGCGCAGCGACGTGCGCATGCAGAACATCGCGCTCAAGAGCGCGGGCCGCGTCACCGCCAACGGCTGGGTCTTCGCCGCGTTGCTGCTTCCGCTCGGCGGCGCGCTTTCACGTGGCGGTTGGACGCAGTACCAGGGCGGACGCGAGTTGGCGCGGCAGCGTTCGGACGAGACTCGGGCGCAGGTCTGCTTCGCGCGCGGCGTCGCGGCTGCGGAACGCGGCGAACTCGAAGCCGCGCTCGCGGCGTTCGCCGATACCTTGCAGCTCGCGCCCGATTTTCCCGAGGCGCGCCGCAATCTCGGCGGCGTGTTGTGCGCCTCGGGCCGCATCGCGGAAGGCATCGCGGCCTTCGAGGCCGAGCTCGTGCGGCGTCCCGAAGATGTCGAGACGCGCAACCTGCTCGGGCGTGCGTACGCCGAGTCCGGCGACTTCGCGCGCGCGGAGCAGCATTGGACCGTCGTCCTACGCACCGACCCAAGCAACGCACCGGCGCACCTCGGCCTCGCGATCTTGTGCGACAACCGCGGCGATGCCGTCGGAGCTCAGCTGCACCGCGAAGTCGCAGCGCAAGTCGCGCCGACTCCCGCCGAGCATTGATTGCGTCGGCGTCGCGCGTGCGCGCGCTCGGCGGCACACGTGAGCGCAGGCGCGCGGCGAACAATCGCCCGAGCAGGTTCGTCCAAGCGCTGCCGCGTTCCAGCCCGGTAACGCCTCGCCCGCAGTGGCGGCGCCGACTATCCGGCGGAACGCAACGTCGAGTAGAGTTTTTCGGCCTGCAACGAAACACGGGCGCGACGAGGCGATAGCGCGGGCACGAGAGCCGCCGTCGCCGCTTGCGCGCCGAGGCCTCCCATCGATCCCCGAGTACCCCAGTCGAGAGCTACCCCATGAGTTGGAACCACGCCAAGTCGCTGATCGCCGCCTGCGCGATCGCATCGACGGCTTTTGCCGTCGGCAACGAGACGGCTTTTGCCGTCGGCAACGAGACGGCTTTTGCCGTCGGCAACGAGTCGAGCCTGTCCGTGCGCGGATACGTGTTGTCGGGCGAGATGCTGCTGTTCCCAGCGGCCGAACAGAGCCTGCCGCAAGGCTGGGCGGTCGTTCCCGAGGGCAGCTTGACCCAAGGCGCGTCGACCCTGGCGCTCCACGGCCTGTGCGAAGTCACGACCCGCGGCGCGGATCTGTTCTCGCTGTTCTCGCAGCCGATGGCGACCGGCTTGGGCCAAGTCTTGATCCAACACGGCGACGCGAAGACGGCGCTCGGCGACGTCTCGCTCGCCTTCATGGAGGGCAGCTGGTCGGTGCTCTCGACCGGCGACGCGCTCAGCGGCCGCCCGGTGTTCGAAATGCTCGAAGGCTCGCGCTCGATCAACGTTCAGAACGAGAACGAGTTCGTGTTGCACGGCGAACTCGTGCTCAGCCCGACCGCGATGGCCGAGCTCGGCCTCGCTGACCAAGCGCCCCAGGCCGTCGGCTCGATCACGCTGCTCGCTTCGGCCTACTTCGACGCCGCCAAGCCCGTCGCGGAACGCGCGGCGTCCGTCGTCGCCGTCGGCCCCGACGTCATCGTCAGCACGATCGGCGGCGTGTTCAAAGACGGCACGGTCGGCGCGATCACGGCCTTCTCGGCCGACACCGTCTCCTGCAACATCGGCGACGCCAACGCGATCTGGATCGACTGCTCCTCGGGTTCGAACTGCAACCAGCACCCGGTGATCGGCACGCAGATCTACCGCCTCAAGCCGGTCAACGGCGCCAACCAGTTCGAGCAGATCGGCATGAGCTGGCTCAAGCACGGCTTCTGCGCCGCGGACGCGC
>CAYHRR010000536.1:0-3166 GCA_964358875.1 uncultured Planctomycetaceae bacterium
CGCGCGTGCTCCAGAACAGCAGCGTGAACACGATCGCGAGCACGACCGTCGGCACGAGCGCGCCGACGATCACGGCTCGCACGTGCGCGCGGTCGTCGCGCTTCGCCGAGATCGCGCGCAACGCGGAGAGGTTGATGCCGCCGACGGCCGCTTGACCGAAGACGATGTAGACGGCCATCACCTGGTTGAACACGCCGAGCGGCGCCTTGCCGTAGCCGCCGCCGATCAGCGCTTGCAGCGCGAAGCCGCAGATGCCGAGCACGGCGACGCTGCCGAAATTCCACAGCGCATCGCGTTGGAATTTGCCCGCGAGCGCGCCGCGCAGGCGTTCGCCAAGTCGCTGCTCGGAGGCCGCCGTCACGCGCGCGTTGCTCCCCAGGCGGATGCGGCTCTGCGGATCACGCGCGAGACGTTACAACAGCCCGCGATCGAGGCGAAGGCCCGCAGTCTCGGCAGCGACATCGCTGCGCTGCGAACGGCGCGCTCCGAACTCGAGTGCGTGATGGACCAACCGATCGAAAGCGCGGGCGACAGCGAGGAGCGCGAACGCACCCGCGCCGAACGTGAGCTCCAGCGGCTCGAACGCGAACGCCGCGATCGCGCACAGACGCGCGCTCTCGCCTTGGCGCTCGGTCTGGCTGCGCTCGCCGCGCCCGGACTTCTGCCGGTCGATCCGCCGGGCGCGACTTCGGGCGCCGATCCGCTCGCGTTGCTCGCATGGCTCGCCGTACTCGCGCCCACCTGCGGTTGTGCGGCGGTCGCCATGGATCTCCGCGCGTGGCCGTTTGCGGCGGCAATTCCGGGAGCGTGGATGATCGCGCTAGTCATCGTCAGTGCCTCGGCGGGTCGCGACGTTGCATCGCCGCTGTGGGGGATGCTCGCGATCGCCGGTCTGTTCGCGGCCGGTGCCGGCGCCGCGCATCTAGCGCGCAAGCAGGCCTGGAGCACCTGCGGCGCGCTGCTACTCGTCGGTGCAGGGCTAGCGATGTTGCCGGCGCTGCCCGGTCGCAGCGGCGCGCCGTGGCCGGTGAGCGTCGCGCGCGTCGCGCTCGACCTCTCGCCGATCACGCTCGTCGCAGAATGCTCCGGCGTCGACTGGATGCGCAGCGCCGCTGTCTACGGACCCGTCGGCAGCGACCGCTTCGAACGCACTGCCTACTCCGGCGCGCTTGCGGGACCGCTTTGCCTTGTGTTGGGATGTGCCCTGTGGATGGTCGCGGCGCGCGTGTCACGACGGCGCGCACAACAGGCCTCCTGAATCGAACGAAGACGACCAAGTCCATGCGCAAGTTCTTCTGCACCTTCCCGCAGCACCTGATCTCCGAGCCGATCGTCAGCCATACGCTCGGCATGAAGTTCGGCGTGATCCCGAACATCCGCGCGGCGAGCATCACCGACACGCTGGCGTTGGTCGCCGTCGAGATCGAAGGTGACGACGCGGCGATCGAGCGCTCGGTCGCGTACCTGCGCGAGCGCGGCGTCAAGGTCGAGGAGATGTTCGACGAGGTCGAGCCGAAATCGCGGTGAACGCGCGCGCCACGCTGCTTTTCGCCGCAGCGCTCGTCGGCGCCTGTCGAGCGACGCGCGCGCCGACGCGACTTGCGAACGGCATGGTGGTGTGTGAGCAACCGCTCGCGGCCGAGGTCGGCGCCTTCGTACTCGCAAGCGGCGGAAACGCGGCGGATGCAGCCGTTGCGACAGCGCTCGCCTTGGCGGTCGTCTACCCGCAGGCCGGCAATCTCGGCGGCGGCGGATTCGCGCTGTGGGTGCCGGCCGAAGGCGCAGCGCTCGCGCTCGATTTCCGCGAGACCGCGCCGAGCAGCGCTGCTGCGTCGCGCTTGTTCGATGACGACGGCCGTGCACTGGGAGCGCTACTCGTGTCGAGTCCCCTCGGAGTCGGCGTGCCGGGTTCGCCGCGCGGCCTCGCGGAATTGCTGGAGCGCTGCGGCTCGGGCCGCTTCACGCTGAGCGAGTTGTGCGCGCCGGCGATCGTGCTCGCCCGCGACGGCTTTGCCGTCGACGCGAATTTGGCTGCGGACCTGCGCGATGTCGAAGACCGCGCGCGGCTCTTCGCGTGCCCCGGTGCGCGCGCGTTGTTCTTTCCCGACGGTGAACCGCTCGCCGAGGGAGTGCGCCTGAGACAGCCAGAGCTCGCTGCGACGCTTGCGCGTTACGCGGAACTCGGCCCCGACGGTTTCTATCGCGGCGCGACCGCGCAGGCGCTCGTCGCCGAACTCGACGACGCAGCGCGGACGCTTCCCGTCGGCGAACGTTGGGACGCAGGCTGGATCCGTGTCGAAGATCTCGACGCCTACACGACGAAGTGGCGCACGCCGCTCGTCGCGAAGTTTCGTGGACGCGAGCTGATCACGTTTCCGATGCCGAGCTCCGGCGGCGTGATCGTGGCCATGGTTGCGGCACTGCTCGACGGTTTTCCGCTCGACCTGCAGCGCGAGCACGCGCTCGCCGCTCGCACGGACGGCGCGCCGGCGTGCGGGCTCGACGCGCAGGCTGCGCACTGGTGGATCGAGTCGGAGCGCCGCGCCTTCGAGCTGCGCGCGAGCTCGATGGGCGATCCCGATTTCGTCGACGTGCCGGTCGCCTCCATGCTCGCGCAGTCGTGGATTCGCGCGGCGCGCGCGACGATCGGTGCGCGCGCCGGCGACGACGCCCACGCGCCGCCGCTCCACGAAGGCGACAGCACCACGCATCTGTCCGTCGTCGACGCACAGGGCAACGCCTTGGCCTTGACGACCACGCTCAACTCGAGCTTCGGCAGCGGCATCCTGGTGCGCGGCGCGGGCTTCCTGCTCAACAACGAACTCGACGACTTCGCGCTCGGCGGCGGCGCACGCAATCAATTCGGCTTGGTCGGCGGTGACGCGAACGCGCTCGCGCCGGGCAAGCGTCCGCTGTCGTCGATGACGCCGACCGTCGTGCGCAACAACGGTCGCGTCGAACTCGTGCTCGGCAGCCCGGGCGGCCCGCGCATCATCAGCGGCGTGCTCACGGTGCTCCTGCGCGTGCTCGTGTACGGCGTCGAGAAGATCGGCAAGTCCAGCTTCGCCGCTGGCGCGCCGGATCCGATCTTCATCTGCCCCGAGGACGGCACGGCGCAGCTCGACGTTGCGCGCTTCCCCGAGCCGCACACCTGGGGCGACGTGCT
>CAYHRR010000537.1:0-3159 GCA_964358875.1 uncultured Planctomycetaceae bacterium
GCTACAATGGCATTGTAGAGGTCAGGGGTTCGACTCCCCTATCCTCCACCATCAACGCGACCGTCCGGCGAAAACGTCGGACGGTCGCGTTCCTTTTCAACGCGTCGTCGCGTGGCACGAGTGCGCGGAGCTCGACGTGGCGACGGCAGCGCACGCACTTCATGCACAGCTCGAGCTAGGGCTGCGCTCGCCGCTCCCGCTATCCTCGCGCGCCCATGACCGACCTCGCCCACCCCGAGCGCCTCGCCAAGGCGCGCGCGATCCGCGACGCGGGCGCGGACCCCTTTCCGGCCCGAGGCGTTGTCGCCGTCGCGATCGCATCCTTGTTCGAGCGCGCGGGAAGCGCGGCCGTTCCGGGACCCTGCATCGGCGAAGTTTTCACGATCGCGGGACGGCTCCTCGCTCCCCGCGACTTCGGGAAGTTGATTTTCGCGCCCGTGCTCGATCGCAGCGGTCGCATCCAGATCGGCTTGCAGCGCGATGCGCTCGCCGCATGGTGGCCTTCGCGCAAGCAACTCGACGCCGGCGATTTGGTCGGGGTGCGGGGCAAGCTCGGATTCACGCAGAAGGGTGAGCTGACCCTGTGGGCCGAGGACGTGAAGTTGCTCGCCAAGGCCTACGCGCCGCCGCCCGAGAAATGGCACGGCCTCGCCGACGTCGAGATCCGCTATCGCCGCCGCTACGTCGATCTGTGGGCCACCGACGGCGTGATGAACGTGTTCGTCAAGCGCAGCAAGATCCTCTCGGTGATCCGGCGCTTCCTCGAAGCGCAGGGTTACCTCGAAGTCGAAACGCCGACGCTCCACCCGATCTGCGGCGGCGCGACCGCGCGACCGTTCACGACGCACCACAACGCGCTCGATTGCGACTTCTTCCTGCGCATCGCGCCCGAGCTGTACTTGAAGCGCTTGATCGTCGGCGGTCTCGAACGCGTGTTCGAGGTGTCGCGCAACTTCCGCAACGAGGGCATCTCCACGCGCCACAATCCCGAGTTCACCATGATCGAGCTGTACGAGGCGCAAGCTGACTACCGACGCATGATGGAGCTCTCGGAACAGATGCTCGAGGCCGTCACGCGCGAGGTCAACGGCACCACGCAAGTGCGCTTCCGCGGCGTCGACTACGAGCTGAAGGCACCGTTCAAGCGTGTCGGCTACATCGACATGTTCCGCGAGCACAACGGCTGCGAGTTCGACGACGAGGCGGCCGTGCGGCGGCGCGCACGCGAACTCGGCCTCGCCGATCCGGGCTCCTACTGGAAACTGATGAACGACGTTTTCGAAGCGACGTGCGAGAAGCACCTCAGCGGTCCGGTGTTCGTGTGCGACTACCCGGTGCAGATTTGCCCGCTGGCCAAGCAGAAACCCGAGGATCCGCGGCTCGCCGAACGTTTCGAGTTGTTCATCGGGGGCATGGAACTGGGCAACGCGTTCACCGAACTCAACGATCCCGAGGAGCAGGAGCGGCGCTTCGCCGAGCAAGTCGCGAGCAAGGACCCCGAGGCGCCGGGCGAGGTCGACTACGACTACGTCAACGCACTCGAGTACGGCATGCCGCCGACCGGGGGACTCGGCATCGGCATCGATCGGCTCGTGATGGTCATCACCGGTCAGGACTCGATTCGCGACGTGCTTCTGTTTCCCGCGTTGCGTCCGCAGCTGAAGAGCGCGGCTCAGGCGCTGCCCGGCGAGGGCTCGTAGCGCATGTACCGCACCTTCCTTTCATGGCGTTTCCTGCGGCGTCGACGCACGAATTTGATCGGCGTCTTCGGCATCTTCCTCGGCGTCGGCGCGCTGATCTTGATCCTGTCGATCATGACCGGCTTCCTCGAGCAGCAACGCGACTCCGTGCGCGGCAGCCTGTCCGACATCGTCATCACGCTGCCTCCCGTCGAGGGCACCGATCGGCCGCGGGTGGCGCAGCCGATCCTCGACCGCTTGCGCGCCGATCCGCGCGTCGACGCGGCGACGGCGCACTTGGGTTGGTTGTGCATCCTCGCGCTCGATTCCGAGCGCTCCAAGCAATTGCTCTCCAATTCGCAGCTCGGTCAGTACGCGGGTGTGAAGCTCACCGGGATCGATCCCGATGAAGAAGCCAAGGCGACGGAGTTTCGTGAGTCGTTGACGCGTGCCTCCGATCACGGCGCGCCGCGTGTGCTCGACCCGTCGCATCCGTTCGCGCCGCCGCCGGGGCGCGACGGGTCGACCGGACGCCCGCGCGCGAGCGTGATCGTCGGTGAGCAGATGTACTTGGCCAACGGCTTGTACCAGGGCGCGTCGATCTCGCTTTTGACCGCCGTTCCCGACGAGAACTCGGCCAACGGCTGGGCTCCGAAGAAGCGCGAGTTCGTCGTCGCGGGCACGTTTCGTTCGAAGGAGAACGAGATGGACCTTTCGCGCATCTACGTCGAGCGCGGCCAGCTCGCACGATTTCTCGCGGGCGTGAACGAGGACGATCCTCTCCCCGAGACAGCCCTCGAGTACTCGGAAGTGCTCGTCAAGCTCAAGGACTACGAGCGCGACGGCGTCGCCGTGGTCGCCGACTTCAAGCGCGAATTGCTCGCGAGCAACTTGATCGACGAGGAGGGCGAGATCCGCACTTGGGAGGAATACCGCGGCACGATCCTCGGCGCGATCGAGAACGAGCGCACGCTGATGGGCATCATGCTCGCGTTGATCCTGCTCGTCGCGAGTTTCACGATCTTCGCCATCCTCTCGATGATGGTGACCGAGAAGCGCCGCGACGTGGGCATCCTCTCGGCGCTCGGCGCCACGCCACGCGGGATCCAGCAGCTGTTCCTGATGATCGCCTTCTGGGACGCGCTCGTCGGCGGCGTGCTGGGCGCGGTGATCGGCACCTGGGGCGCGCTCGAGATCGACGGCATCGAGCGCTGGCTCTCGCGCACCTTCGGCGTGCAGATCTTCAACCGCGACGTCTACCTGTTCGACCACATCCCCTCGGTCGTGCAGCCGCTGTGGGTCGCGACGATCGTGCTGGGCGCCTTCCTGTGCGCGCTGCTCTTCGCCGCCCTCCCGGCCTGGCGCGCGGCGCGCCTCGATCCGCTGGAGGCGCTGCGCTATGAGTAGCCCGGTCCTGCGTGCGCGCGCGATCGAGAAGGAGTTCGCGCTCAAGGGCCGCGGCAAGGGCGCCGAGGAGCGC
>CAYHRR010000538.1:0-3155 GCA_964358875.1 uncultured Planctomycetaceae bacterium
GTCGGTCGAGGCGCGAGGTTCGAATTGCGTTTGCGCGGTGTGCTCTAGCAAGGGCACAAGCAGTTGTGGCGGCATCGAGAAAATGGCGCACCCCCACGACGTTCGCATGCATGACGATCGGCACAACGATGTGGGGGACACCGCTGTGCAGTCGCGCTTGTCCGGTACCTGCAATCAGCTCCGAGCGTGGTCGCGCACCAGATCGACTCGGGGATCAGGAGCATGCACGTCGGCGCTTCTCTCACTAGGCTCCGCGCATGGCAAAGTTCGAGCGACACGTTTTCGTGTGCACCAACGAGCGCGCAGCGGGCGACGCGAAGGGCTGCTGCAAATCGCGCGGCGCCGAAGCGGTGCTCGACGCGTTCCGCAAAAAGCTCGTCGACGCCGGCTACAAGCGCGTGGTGCGCGCCAACAAGGCCGGGTGTCTCGATCAGTGCGTCCACGGTCCGGTCGTCGTCGTTTATCCCGACGCGGTTTGGTACGGCAACGTCACGCCGGCCGATGTCGACGAGATCATCGAGAGCCACATTCGCGGTGGAGTGCCCGTGCAACGGCTGGAGATTCCCGCCGACAAACTCACCGGGATCGCGCGCGCATAGAGCGCCGCACGCCGATTCGAGCGCGGCGAAGAAACAGCACGCAGCGTCGGTGCGCGGTGCGCGGCGCGGTTATCATCGCGCCGCTCCGAGGAGGAAGAACCACGTGGAAACCCGCAGCTACGACGAGGAAACGCGCGGCTTGCTGCGCAAGGTCATCGAAGGTCAGGCCTTTCGGCAGTTGATGCTTTCGAACATCCGCGGGCACGGCATCAAGTTCCTGCCCGAGGTGCAGGACAAGTTGCGCACGGCCGACGCGCTCGACATTTCGCTGCGCCAGTTCGGCGAGGTGCAGGCCTTGTACGCGGCGCTCGGCTTCGGCGACGTCGTGTCGGCGGTGCGGCACAAGATGGAGCGCGTGCCCTATCCCGCGACGCGCATGGAGCTCGCCGTGTGCTTGTTCCTGTGCGAGCGCGTTTCGTGGCATGCGCTCAGCGCCTACGTCGATTCGCACGCCAAGGAATTCGCCGCGATCGCGCGTACGCGCTTGAGCGAGCTGCGACCTTTGGCCGAGCCCGACGACGCGGCCTTCGCCGAGTTCTGCGCCGACGAAACCAATCGTCCGCTCGCGCAGCAGTTGTTGAACCGCTGGCTCGCGATCACGCTCGTGTCGCTGGGACGCCCCGACAGCGCCGGCGACGCGCGCGCGTTGCAACTCGGTCTGCGCAACAAATCGATCGCGGCCATCGTGCGCGAATACGTCGACGGTCTCGGCGGCGTGTTGACGCGTTGCGGCCTCGCGTTGCCGGATGCCGCAACGCTGGGCGTCGAATTGCCGACCGCGAAGAGCTCCAAGTCGCAGGCGCGTTGACAGCATGAGCTCACGACCGATCGAACAAGCGTCCAGTTCTCTGTCCGAGTGCGATCGATTCGCCGCGCAATGGCGGCCGCGCTTCCCGATCCTCGCGGACTCGACCTATCTCGTCACGCACTCGCTCGGCGCGATGCCGAACACCGTGTACGCCAAGCTGCAAGCCTTCGCCGAGCAGTGGGCGACGCGCGGAGTGCGCGCCTGGGCCGAGGGTTGGTGGGATTCTCCGGTCACGGTGGGCAACGTGCTCGCCAAGGTCATGAACGCGCCGGAAGGCTCGGTCGTGATGCACCAAAACGTGTCGGTCATCGAAGGCATCGTCGCGAGCTCGCTCGACTTTTCCGGTGCGCGCAACAAGGTCGTGTACACCGATCAGAACTTCCCGACGAACATGTACGCCTGGGAAGGTTGGAAGCGACACGGTGCGCGCATCGACGTCGTCGCGAGCCCCGACGGCGCGACCATGCCGACGGAGAAGCTGTGCGCGGCGATCGACGAGACGACCTTGATCGTGCCGATCAGCCACGTGTTCTTCCGCAGCTCGTTCTTGCAGGACGCCAAGGCGATTTGCGCGCGCGCGAAGCAAGTCGGTGCGCTCGTGTTGCTCGACACCTACCAGTCGCTGGGCACCGTGCCGATCGACGTGCGCGAGCTCGACGTCGACATGGTGTGCGGCGGCTCCGTGAAGTGGTTGTGCGGCGGTCCGGGCGCCGGCTACCTGTACGTGAAGCCCGCGGTGCAGGAGCGACTCGCGCCGAAGATCACCGGTTGGGCGGCGCACGCGGCGCCGTTCGCCTTCGAGCTCGGCGAGCAGCGTTATGCGCCGAACATCCGGCGCATGCTCAACGGATCGCCGGCGGTGTCGTCGTTTTTCGCGGCGACGGCGGGCTACGAGCAGGTGCTCGAAGTCGGCGTGCATCGCATTCGCCGGCACTCGATCCAATTGACCGAGGCGCTGCGCGCGAATCTGCTCGACCGCGGCTTCGACGTGTCGAGTCCCGCCGATCCCGCGCAGCGCGGCGGCTCACTGACGGTGCGTTTGAACAAGGACGAGCACGGCCCGGCGTTTGTCGCGGCGCTCGAGGCGCGGCACATTCTCGTCGACCATCGCCCCGAAGCCGGCCTGCGTGTGAGCCCGCACTTCTACACGGGTTGGAGCGAGCTGGCGGAGTTCGCGGCGGTGCTGTCGGAGCTGCGCGCGAACGGCGCGTGGAAGTCGTTCGCGCAGTCGAACAAGGCCTACTAGCGCGCGTGGTCGGCGAACTCGTCGAGTATGCGGGCGCGGGCGGACGGAGCGAGCGCGCGACGTTTTGGGCCGCAGGCGCGGAGGGCGGAAAGCGCGCCGGCGTGTTGTTGCTCGACGAGCGCGATGCGTTCGCGACGCGCTTCGTCGAACAGGGCTTCGCGGTGCTCGTCCCGCGCTCGGCGAGGAGCGGCGCGCCCGATCGCGCGGCGCTCGCCGACATCGAGGCCGCGCTCGCATGGTTCGCGAAGCAACGCGGCGTCGACGCGTCGAAGCTCGCCGTCGTCGGATACGCGCGCGGCGGCACGCTGGCCTTCATGCTCGCGTGCACGAGTCGTCGCGTGGCCGCGGCCGTCGACATCGATGGGCCCGTGGTTTACGCGGAGCTCAGCGCGGCGCGGCCGGCACAGCCGCTCGAGTTCGCACTGAATCTCTCGGTGCCGCTGCTGGTCGTCGCGCGCGAGGACGAGCAACTGCGCAGGCTGCGACGATTGCTCGAACAAGG
>CAYHRR010000539.1:0-3150 GCA_964358875.1 uncultured Planctomycetaceae bacterium
TCGCGTAGCTCAACGCCGCCGAGCGCCGCGCAACCGGAACATTCGCGCGAAAACAAATGATTGCGCGGTCGCGTGTCCAGTTCAGCGCGCTCAGCGCACTTCGATACGTGCAGTTTCCTTGACCGCGCTCCCGCAATCTTCCACGGAGGACACCATGCGTCCCATCCATCTCATCCTGACGACATCGCTCGCACTGCCCGCCGTCGCGCAGACGGACTTCGACGGCACGAAGCAGGGCTTCACCTGGACCGGCAACTGCAGTTCGGCGGTGGTGTTCAAGAACACCAGCGGCGTCGATCTGTGCGACCTGTGGGTCGCGATCGGCGACGACAACGCGAACAACGCGCCCGAGATCAAGACCATCACCGTCACCAATTCGACCGGCACGGCGGACTGGGACGTCGACGACAACGAGAACGGCACCGACAACGACGCCGGCGAGAACGACGACGTCGACAGCTCTCCGCTCGGCAACGCCCAAGGCTGGCACCGCGCTCAAGCCGTCGGCAACGGCGACTGCATCGCGCCCGACGCGACGTTCACACTGACCTTGTGCGATGCGAACGGAGGATCGCTCGAAGGCCGCGACGTGTACCTGTGGGGCACGACGCATTCCGGCTGGGGCGAGACCGGCGGCGACAACGGCGTGAAAATCGCTTCACCGCCGAAGAAACTGAACGAGCCCGCGCCCGGCGACGACCTGCGCTTGCCGAGCGACGGTCTGCCCGGCGCGCCGCGCTTCTCCTTCCGCCTGCTCAACGACGGCCTCGGTGACCTGCCGCGCATCCGCATCGTTCCCGAAGACCCTGACTTCGACCTGCTCAACGTGCGCGCCGACCAGCCCGCGGTGTGGGACCCGACGACGAACACGCTGAACTTCACGATCGCGCTCGCGCCGCTCCAGCAGTCGCAGCTGTGGCTCGACCTGTCGAACATGAGCGCGAGTGCCACCACCGACGTGCACGTCGTGCGGCTCGGCGACGCGCCGCAACGCTACTGCCAACCGAAGATCAACAGCGCCGGCTGTCCCCCACTGATCTTCTCCAACGGCAATCCGAGCGCGACGAGCCCGGCGCCGTTTTGGATCCACTGCCAAGGCGCGATCAATCAGCAATCGGGCCTGTTGTTCTACGGCCCCGGCGCGCACCTGAAGCCCTTCCAAGGCGGCACGCTGTGCGTCAAGGCACCGCTGCACCGCACGCAATTGCAGAACTCGGGCGGCTCGCCGCCGCCGAGCAATTGCAGCGGCAGCTTCCACTACGACTTCAACGCGCTGATCCGCTCGGGCACAGATCCGCTGCTCGCAGCCGGCGCCGAGATCTCGACGCAGTGGTGGTACCGCGATCCGCCGTCGGCCTCGACCACCGGCCTGTCGGACGCGCTGCACTTCGTCATCGACAACTGAGGCCTCGCCGTCGAAGCGAGGGCGCACACGTTGCGCCCTCGCGCTTTCGTCTCAATGCAGCAACGACTCGAGTGCGCGCGACAGCGCAGCCTCGTGCTCGGCGGCGACGCTGCCTTGCGCCGCGGGCAGCACATTCCGGCGCTCGAACGGATCGCTGCGCAGGTCGTACAGCTCGCGCCGACGCGGATTGCCGTTGAGGCTGACGATCAACTTGAACGACTCGTCGCGCACAGCCACCAAGTTCGGTTGCTCGTCGAACTGCACGCACACGGCATTGCTCAGTTGGTAGCCGCCGGACTGCTCTGCGTCGGCGACGACGGCTTGGCAATACAGCGCGCGCGGCAGCTGGAAGTTGCTCATCGTCGAGTGCACGAAATCGCGCACCACGAGTTCACCGCGCGCATCAGCAGTGAACTCGTGCACGCGTTCGTGCGGCGTGGGAACGAGCGTGCCGCCGAAGCGCGCGGAGGCCTCGCTCTCGTCGGAGGTGAAGATGCGCACGACGGCCTGCGCGGGCGCGCCCGACAACTCGAGATCGGCGCGGTTGCCGAGGCTGAGGTAGTCGCCGCGCACGCGCAGCCGCATCGTTCCCGGTCCGCCCTGGCCCACGTCGGCTTGCGCGAAGGGCGTGTCGGGCACGGCGTGCGCAAACCCGACGCGAGCTCCGTTGGGCAAAAACCGCTGGGAAAATGCGACCTTGCGCGCCGAGGGGCGCTTCGAGTCGACGACGTTGGACGCGAAGCTGATCGAATCGAGCGCGACACCGGCGGGAACAACGCCGTCGCGCGCGAGGTCGATGCCCGCCAGTTCCGCCACCGTCGCGAAGACGTCGCTCGTGTCGACCAACGCCTCGCAGAACGAGCCGGGCCGCTTCACCAGCGGACTGCGCACGATCAGCGGCACGTGAATCCCCTCTTCGTACACGCTGCCCTTGCCGCGCTCTGCATCGAACGGCGCGAGGATCATGTCGTCGGGCGTGCCGTTGTCGGCCATGAACAGAATCGTCGTGTGCTCCAGCGCAGCCTGCGGCAATCCGGCGAGCAAGCGACCGAACTCGCTGTCCATGGCTTCGATCATTGCCTTGTAGCACTCGCGTCGATTGTCGGCGGTGCGCGAGACCAGCGCCTTGTTCGAGTGCAGCGCGGCCGGCGGCGCGTGCAACGGGACGTGCGGCGCGTTGAACGCGAGGTACAGGAACCACGGGCCGCTCTGCGCGCCGATCCACTTCAAGGCATCGTCGACTTGATCCGTCGTCGCGTACTTCGTCGCGTGCTGCGCGCGACCGTCGACCGTCTTCGTGTACGAGAAATACGGATTGCCGGGCGGCACGCCGACGTCGCCGAGATTCAGCAAAGGTCCGGCGTAGTGCGCGAAGCCCAGGTCGTTGGGATGGGTCGAAGCCGAGCTCAGGTGCCACTTGCCGATGGCCGCGTGCGCGTAGCCGTGTGCGCTGCGGGCATCGAGCATGCGCGGCAACGTGAACGCGCTCGCGTCCAGCGTGAATTCGTGCGCGTTCTCCAGCGCGAGGTTGCGACCGATGCCGGTGCGCAGCGGATAGCGTCCGGTCAACAAGGTCGCGCGCGTCGGGCTGCACACCGCGTTGGCCCAGACGTTGCGAAACGTCACGCCGTCGCGCGCGAGGGCGTCGAGGTTCGGCGTCAGCGCGACATCGGTGCCGACGCCGTACACGTGCAACATGTCGACGCCCATGTCGTCGCTGAGCACCAACAACACGTTCTGCGGCA
>CAYHRR010000540.1:0-3145 GCA_964358875.1 uncultured Planctomycetaceae bacterium
ATGCCGACCTCGCGCGCGTCGTCGAACACGCGCACGCACTGCTCGTGGTCGAGCAACTTCGAACCGCAGTGCTTGCGTTGAATCTCGGCGTTGCCGGACTCGACGCCGACGGAAATGTGCACGCAGCCCGCCGCAGCCATCTTCTCGAGCAGCGCGCGGTCGAGCACCTTCACGGCTGTCTCGCACTGCCATTCGAGGTCGAGCTTCTCGCGCAGGATGCCGTCGCAGATCGCGTGCACGCGATCCTTGCGCGTGGTGAAGATCGGATCGCGGAACACGACGTGGCGCACGCCGTGCACGCGACGGATCTCGATCAACTCGGCGAGCACGTTCTCGGGCGAACGAAAACGGAAGCGCAGACCTTGGGCGAGCGTGTAGCCGCAGAACGAGCAATCGAGCGGACAGCCGCGCGAACTCTTGACCGTCGTGATCGCGCCTTCGATGCCCGGAAAGCGATAGGCCTGGTTGTCGAGCAGGTGCCGAGCCGGCAACGGCAGCGCATCGAGGTCCTTGATCTTGTCGCGCTCGGCTTCGTGGACGATCTCGCCGTCCGCACGCTTCCACGAGATGCCCTCGATGCCGGCGAAGCCGCGCGCGTCGAAGACCGCAGGCTCGGCCACGCGCCGTGCCAAATCGCGCACGGTGTACTCCGGCTCGCCGCGCACGACGCAATCGACGTTGTCCTGCGCGAAGATCTCGCCCGGCGTGAAGGTCACCTGCGAGCCGAGAATCGCGACCGGCACCTTCAACCGCGCGCGCAGCTCGCGGGCCAGCGCCAGGTCACGATCGAGCGACGTGCTCGACGAATCGAGCGCGATGAACTGCGGCGCGGCGCGCACGATCGCCTCGGCCGTCGCCTTCGCGTCCTCGCCGCGAGCATCGCTGTCGTGCAGCACGACTTCGTGACCGTCCGCCTCCAAGACGCTCGCTACGTGCGCGAGCTCGATCGGCGGGTACAGCAGCCCCGGATTGACCGCCATGCCGAAGCCTCCCATCAGGCCGCGACTGACGCGGAACTCGGGCGGACTCGGCGGTGAAAGGAGGACGATCTTCAAGGGCGGCGCGGCCCGTCGCATCGGTGAAGAGCCGCGTCGAACTCTACTCGGACCGCGCGGATGGGCCCAGTGTCGTGAGCTCGCGCCGTCGGCCGTGCGGAAGATCTTGCGCTGCGCCGCGCCGCGTCAGGGCCGAATCGCAAACCACAGCGCGTTGCTCAAGTAGGTCCCGGTCGCCGAGCCCGCGTCGCGCGTCCAGTACTGGGCGCGCACTTCCACACCGGATGCCAGCGCCGGATCGACTCCGGACGCGATCCGGGCGTTGAAATCGACGTGCAGCACGCCGGTGCAATCGTCGCCGACGGAGCTGCCGCCGCTGTCTTGCAGGGGCGTGCGCACGATCGGCGCTGCGACGCACAACCATTGCTGCGCGAGCGGCGCGAGCGTCGCCCCCGAGACTCCGTAGAAGAGGATGCCGGCTTGCCGATTGCGCGCCGGCGCGAGCGCGACGTCGAATCCCGAGCCTGCACTCGCGCTCGGAACGCCGAAGGCGCCGATCGTCGGCGTGCAGCCGATGCCCATCGGTGCGGCGACGCAGTAGACCGTCGGTACGTCCGGCGTGCAGTCGCGCACGAAGATGTCCTCGACCTGGTTGCCGATGCCCGGGTTGGTCAAGACCCCGGACTTGCTCGAGAAAACGAGCACGCGCCCGTCGGCGCTGATCCCCGCACCGTTGGAGTGTGCCGCGCTGAAGTCGCCGCTCGGCGTCGCGCTAACGAGCGTGGTCTTCGACTGCCACGTGTCGCGCAGGAACACGTCGGACTTGACGAAGGGATCGTCGTCAAGGACGCCGAGCGCGTCCGACTCGAACACGATGAAGCGCGCATCCGCGCTCATCGCAGACGCGCCGCCCGCGTCGAACACCGGAGTTCCGTCTTCGCGCACGCTGACCAACAGGGTGGTCGCATTCGCGCGGTCGCGCACGTACAGGTCCGGTGCCGGGTACACGTGCCCGGCCCAGTTGGAAGCATCGCTCACGAACAGCACGAAGCGTCCGTCGGGCGAGATGGCGACGCCACGCGAGGATCGATTGCCTTGCACTCCGGAGCTGTCGACGCTGATGCGCTCGACCGCGCCGCTGGCGAGATCGCGTACGAAAACGTCCGACCAGCCGTTGGTGTCGCCGTCGACCATCTTGCTCGCCGGTGTGGTGAGCACGACGAAGCGGCCGTCGTCCGAGATGGCGTTGACCATCACGGCGAGCTCCGGGCCCTCTCCGCTGGAGGTCAGCCCGATCCAGGTCGTCGCCCCGCTGGCGCGCTCGAACAAATACACGTCGGCCAAGTCGTTCGTGTCGGCGGCGACCAGGCGATTGGCGGTCGCAAACGTGATCCAGCGCGCGTCCGAGGTCATCGCGCCTCCCGTCGAAGCACCTTGGCCCGTCGTCCCGTCGGGCATGCGGTTGGGAGTGATCGTCTGGCCGGTGACGCGGTCGCGCAGGAACACGTCGAGCCCTGTCGACGGCACGCCCTGGGGCGGCGGCGTGTTCGTGTCGTTGGCGACCAAGTTGCCGGCGTCGCTCATGAACAGCACGAAGCGTCCGCTCTGCGAAACGCGCAAGGCACTCGTGTACTGCCAACCGACTCCCTGCGCGTGCGTGGACGCAACGCCGCCGGAGCTCTGGCTGACGAGATCGAGCACGCCGTTCGCGCGATCGAGCAAATACACCTGACCGTACATGGCCACGTGCCCGGTGTTCGTCGCCGCGCTCACGAACGCGACGAAGCGCCCGTCGGCGGAGAGCACAGGACGCTCCGAGTCGTTGTCGAGGGAAGCACCGCCCGGCGCGAAGGTCAGCTGCTCCGTCACGCAGTTCTGCGCGCTCGCGTGCGCCGCGAACACGGCGAAGGTCGCGATACCCACATCGAATCGAAGGGCCATGTCGAGCTCCTTGGAAGTCGTCGCCGCAAAGCGCCGCGGCGAAGCTCGCGCGCGGCGCGCCCGAGTCTAGGCGCGCGTCCGAAGTTCGACGCGAGGCAAATCCGCCGGGCTCAGCGCGCCGCCAACGTGCCCATGCGACCGGCCTGGAAATCTTCGATCGCCTCGCGAATCTCGACCGAGTTGTTCATCACGAACGGGCCGTAGCCGCC
>CAYHRR010000541.1:0-3142 GCA_964358875.1 uncultured Planctomycetaceae bacterium
ATCGAGTTCGTTCTCGCCGCCGGCCCAGCGGTAGGCCGCGGGGTTGATGAACGACGCAGCGGGATGAGTTCGGCTCTGCAGCGCGTACGGCACGTTCGCGCCGACGTGCACGACGAGGTTGGGATTGGTCGACGCCGCGAAGGCTTGATCGCACAGCTTGCCGATCCAACCGTCGCCCGAGTCGCGGCCGCGCGCATCGGCGGTGTGCCACACGTCCATCGACTTGAAGTGCGAGCGAATCGGCGCGGGATAGCCCGCGCCCTCGACCACCGCGAATTTGCCGGCGTCGTAAGCGGCGCGCAGTCGCACGAGGCTCGAGTGGAAAGCGCGGCGATCGTCGAGCGGCAAGACCTCGCTCTGCTTGCGCGCCAAGGTCGGCCGCGCGCGCAGGTACGCGTCGTCGCCGTAGGGAACGATCGTGCTCAAGCCGTCGTTGCCGCCGGAGAGTTGAATCAGGACCAACGAGCGGCCCGCGTCTTTCGGCGCGACCGTCGACGACGTGAACAGCTTGACCGCGCCGTTCGCGCGACTGGAGAGCAGCGCGAGTCCGCCGAAAACGCCGAGCGCTCCGAGTGCGGCGCGGCGATCGATTCCGTTCGTGTTTCCGTGAGTGTTCATCGCGTTGCTCCTAGCCGAGCTGCGCTTCGGGCAGCGACAGGATCAGGTGTGCGAGGCGCCGCAGCACGCTCTCCGCCTTCGTTCCGGCGTCAAGCAACTTGCCGTCCGCGACATTGCCGAGCATCGCGCGCTCCATCTCCAAAAAGCCGATCAACGGCGCGCGACTCGCAGTGGTCAGCTCGACCGGCAACAGCTCGTCGGCGAGCAAGTCGACGATCTGCGCATCGCTGCGTGCGTTCGCGCGCGCGGCCCGCGCTGTGAGGTTGAGGCGCGGGAAATACACCGCGCCGAGCAGGCGCCGCATCGCGCTCATGTCTTGACCGAGGTCGACCTTCTTTTCCTTGCGCGCCTCGCGCTTGGTCATCGAGTCGTCACCGCCGCTCGGCGTCATTCCGTCGCCGCTCGGCTGCATTTCGCCGCCCATGCTCGGCTCGTCGGCGAACTCGAGGCTGTCGTCTTTGATCACGTCCTCGATGCGCACCGCGCCGAGCAGCATGCCGGCCATGTTGCCGCGCGCGAGCAACGTCGAGGTCGTCACCCACGCTTCGCCGCCTTCCCAACCTTTGACGTTCGGCGGTTCGAACAAGCGTTGACCGAGTTGGCCCGCGCCGAGCCACAACACTTGCGGCTGGATCGTGATGCCCAAGCGTCGCGTCGCGCCGACCAGGAACTCGACGGGGCCCGCGATGCGCTCCGCGACGATTTCGTCGGAGTAGAACTGCGCGTCGAGGAACAGCTTCCGCAGGAACGGCGCGAGCTCGTACTTCTGCGCCTTGAGGAAGGCCGCGTACTCCGCGAGACGGCGCTCGCTCGGCTCGCGGCCTTCGAAATAGAGCAACAGGCGCGCGGCGATCCAACGCGGACACGCCGGTTGATCGAGCAGGATGTCGACCAGATCGTCGGCGTCGAAACGGCCCGTGCGACCGAGGATCGTCTTGACGCCGTTGTCGTGCTGACGCTGCACGAAAAACGCGCCTTCGCCCTCGCGCGTCTGCCAACCGGTCAAGGCGCGCGCCGCCTCCTTGATGTCGTCCTCCGTGTAGTTGCCGACGCCGAGCGTGAACAGCTCCATCAGCTCGCGCGCGAGGTTCTCGTTCGGGTTGCCCTTGCGATTCTGATTGTTGTCGAGGTACGCGAGCATCGCCGGATCGCGCACGATGCCCGCGACGAGGTCGCGAAAATTGCCGAGCGCGTGGCGGCGGAACAGCTCGTTCTGCGTGATCATCGCCGCGGAACTCTTCACGACGCGCACCGAGCTCGTGAAGTGCCCGTGCCAGAAGAGCACCATTTTCTCGCGCAGCGGATCGCGCGCTTCGAGCATCTGATCGAACCACCAACCGGTGAAGGCGATCATCAGCTCGCGTTCTTTCGCGCGGTACGCGTCGTTGAGCTTGCGGTACTGCTCTTCATCGCCCTTGAAGTCGCGGCGCTGCGGCCTTTCGGGCGCGTCGAGGAAGAAGGGGTCGCCGGCCGGCGCAAAACCGGCGAGCAGTTGGTCGACGAACTGTTCGCGCGGCATGCGCAGCGCGTAGCTGATTTCGTTCGGCCGCGCGCCGAAGCCCGCGCGATTGAAGAGATGCTCGGCGTCGCGCTCATCCCAAGTCGACGCGACGCGCGCGACCGCCGGAGCCGTCGCTTGAGCCGCCGCCATTGGAGTGAAGAAGGGAGCGAAGAAGGGAGCGCCTGCAACGACGCACGGCAGCGCAGCATTCAGAAGGAGTTTCACGGTCTTCATAGTTCGACCTCGGGGCGATCTGCATCGAACACGTCGTGCATCGGCGGGTTCCGCGTTGCGTTCGCGGTTCGCGGCCATCTTGCCGCAGCGGTCCGTCGAACGCGGCTGTCGAGTTCGATTCCGGCCGCGTTGCGTTGGACGGCCTGCGAATCCGCGCGGACTTGCCGCCCACGCTTCAGCATGAAGTGCGCGCTGCGACGGCACGCTCGGCGCATGAATCCCGGCGCGACGCCGCCTATGCTGCCGCGCCGCGATGCGCCGACCTGCACCCGATTTGCGCTCCTTTCTCGCCGCGCTGCGCGAGGCGGGAGAGCTCGTCGAGATCGAGTGCGAGGTCGATCCCCAGCTTGAAATCGCAGAGATCCATCGGCGCGTGATCGCTGCGGGAGGTCCGGCGCTGCTCTTCAAGCGCGTCAAGGGTTGTGATTTCCCGCTGACGACGAATTTGTTCGGCACCGCGAAGCGTGTCGAGCTCGCGTTCGGCTCGCGGCCGCGCGAGGTGCTCGAAGAGCTCGCGCGCGCGCCGCACGAACTCGTTCCGCCGACGCTCGGCAAATTGTGGGCGAAGCGCGGCTTGCTCGCGTCGCTGGCAAAGGTCGGGCTCGCGCGCCGCGCGTCCGGCGCCGTCACCGAAGTCGTCGAGCGCGAACCGAGGCTCTCGCGTTTGCCCGCGCTGAAAACGTGGCCGCGCGACGGCGGTCGCTTCATCACGCTGCCGCTCGTCTACACCGAGCATCCGACGCCGCGGGTTTCGAATCTCGGCATGTACCGCGCGCAGGTGTTCGACGA
>CAYHRR010000542.1:0-295 GCA_964358875.1 uncultured Planctomycetaceae bacterium
TCGGAAACCGGCCACCTCACCTTCGGCACGCTGCACACGTCCGACTGCGTGCAGACGATCAACCGCATCATCGACGTCTTTCCGGCGCACCAACAACAGCAGGTGCGAACGCAGTTGTCGTTCTCGCTCGAAGCGGTGTTCAGCCAACAGCTGTTGCCGTGCGCGACGGGGCGCGGCCGCGCGATGGCGAGCGAGATCATGCTGGCGACGCCCGCGGTGCGCGCGCTGATCCGCGAAGGCAAGTCGCACCAGATCTACTCGCAGATCCAAACCGGCGGACGGCTCGGCATGAAGA
>CAYHRR010000542.1:305-3136 GCA_964358875.1 uncultured Planctomycetaceae bacterium
AGACCATGTCGATGTCGCTCGTCGACCTCGTGCGCGCCGGACGCGTGCGTATCGAAGACGCCGAACGAACGCTCAGCGACCCCGGTGAACTTCGCGCCATGTTGCGCGCAGCCTGAGCGGAGCCCAACGCATGGCCCGCGTATCCGGCAAGATTCGTCGCATCTTGGTCGACGCAGGACTCGTCTCCGACGAGGACTGGGCCGCCGCCAAGGAACGCGGCGGCCAACCGGTCGCGGTGCTCTTGTCGCAGGGGCTGCTGCAAGAGGACGCGCTGTTCGAAACGCTCGGTCGCGCTTCGGGTGTCGCGCCCGTCGACTTGATGCGCATCAAGCCCGATCAGGCCGCGATGCAGTCGCTGCCCAAGGAAGTGCTCGTCGAGCACTGCATCCTGCCGATTTCGCGCAACGGCGACATCTTGACGATCGCGGTGTGCGATCCGTTCGACGTGCTGTTGCTCGACGATTTGCGGCGCCTGTCGAAGTGCCACGTGCGGCCGGTGCTCTCGCATCCTGCGGCGATCAAGCACGCGAGCGACAACTCGGTCGAGAACAAGAACGCAGCCGCCGATCAGCTGCTCAGCGCCGTTTCGGGCCTCGACACGACGCTCGAGGTCGCGGGCGAAGAGACCGAGGACATCGAGACCGCAGCCGCGCAGGGCGAGGACGCGCCCGCGGTCAAGCTCGTCAACTTGGTGATCCTGCGCGCGTTGAAGGAGAAGGCCAGCGACATCCACATCGAGCCCGGCGAAGGCGCGTTGCGCGTGCGCTATCGCGTCGACGGTTCGATGTACGAGGTCATGCGGCCGCCGAGTTCGATCCTGTCGGCCGTCACCTCGCGCTTGAAGATTTTGGCCTCGCTCGACATCGCCGAACGTCACGCGCCGCAGGACGGCAAATTCCAGATCCGCTACGAGAACCGCAAGATCGACTTCCGCCTGTCGATCCTGCCGGTCGTCGGCGGCGAGAAGGCGGTCATGCGCATCCTCGACACGGGTGCGATGGCGTTGAAACTCGACGGGCTCGGTTACGAACCCAAGGCGCTCGAGGACCTGATCAAAGCCACGAACGCGGCGTACGGCATGGTCTTGCTCACGGGCCCGACGGGCTCGGGCAAATCGACGACCCTGTACTCGTGCGTCAAGGAGGTCGCGACGCCCGACGTCAACGTCGTCACGGTCGAAGACCCGGTCGAATACCGCATGGACGGCATCAATCAGGTGCCGGTCAACCCCAAGCGCGGCATGACCTTCGCCGGCGCCCTGCGCTCGATCCTGCGTCAAGACCCCGACATCGTGCTCGTCGGAGAAATTCGCGACACCGAGACGGCCGACATCGCCGTCAAGGCGGCGCTCACAGGCCACTTGGTGCTCTCGACGCTGCACACCAACGACGCCTCGACGACGATCTCGCGCTTGGTCGACATGGGCATCGATCCGTTCATGGTGGCGAGCTCGCTGCTCTGCATCGGCGCGCAACGCCTCGCGCGCAAGCTATGCACGCACTGCCGCGTGCGCATGGAAGTCCCGGCGAAGGAACTGCTTTCCGTGGGCTTCTTCGAAAGCGAGCTGCCCGGGCTCGAGCTGTGGGGGCCCCATCCCAAGGGCTGCCCGCGTTGCAAGGACGGCTACAAGGGCCGCTTCGCGATCCTGGAGACCTTGTACTTGGACCAGGACCTCAAGCGCATGGTCGTCGAGCGTCGATCTGCCAACGAGATCAAGACTGCCGCGATCAAGCAGGGGATGTTGACCCTGCGCCGCGTCGGTCTGCTCAACGTGGCGCGCGGCAAGACCTCGCTCGAGGAAGTGCTGCGTTCCACTCTCGACGACAAGTGATCCCCTGAGAGGTGGCGAGCGTGGCGAGCTTCAAGTACGCGGCAAAAAAGCCGAGCGGACAAACCGTCGAGGGCACGATCAGTGCCGACGACAAGAACGCGGCCGTGGCCGAGCTGCGCCGGCAGAACTTGGTCGTGCTCAAGGTCGACGCGCAGAGCGCGAAGCCCGCAGGCGGCGGCTTCAAGTTCTCGTTCCCCGGCATGGGCAAGGGGCCGAGCGTCAACTCGACCGAGCTCGTGCTGTTCACGCGCCAACTCTCGACGATGGTCGGCGCGGGTCTCGCGCTGCTCGAGTCGATCGACGTGCTCGGAACGCAGGCGGAAACGCCGGGCCTGCGCGCGACCTGCGCGAAGCTCTCGGCCGAATTGCGCGGCGGCTCGGACTTGTCGAGCGCGATGGAAACCTGCCCGCGCGCCTTCGCGCCGATCTACGTCAGCATGGTCCGCGCCGGTGAGGCCTCGGGTCAGATGGACGTGATCCTCGAGCGTCTCGCGGATTACCTCGAAGCGAGCCAAGCGCTCAAGCGCGAGATCAAGGCCGCGATGACCTATCCGGTGATCTCGCTGGTGCTCGTCATCGGCATCACCGCCTTCTTGATGCTCGGCGTCGTGCCGACCTTCCGTCAGGTCTTCGACGGCCTGGGCACCAAGCTGCCGGCCTTGACCGAGTTCACCTTGAACACGTCGGCCTGGCTCAAGAACAACTGGATGTACGTGATCGCCGTGTCCTTCGGTTCGTTCTTCGCGCTGTCGATCGCGAAGAAGACGGCGCGCGGGCGCTTGCTGTTCGATCACTTCTGTCTGCGCGCGCCGATCTTCGGAACGATCGTGCGCAAGATCGCGCTGGCGCGTTTCTCGCGCACCTTCGCGACTTTGATCCGCTCGGGCGTGCCGATCATGGCGACGCTCGACATCGTCTCCGAAACGGCCGGAAACAAGGTCGTTTCGAACTGCGTCGCCGCGCCCAAGTAGAGCGTGCGCAGCGGTCAGTTGCTCAGCGC
>CAYHRR010000543.1:0-3116 GCA_964358875.1 uncultured Planctomycetaceae bacterium
AGAACGTATTCCTCGCGCTTGACGTGGCCGCAAGCGAGTTCTTCGATGAAGAAACGTTCTCGCAGACGCGGCCGCAAGAGCTGCTCGTGGTCGTAGAAAATCACGTACAGGAGTCGAGATCCGATTTCGGCGGCATAGCGCTGGTTGGCTTCGACCACGGCGCGATTGACCGCAACTTTTTCGAGGAAGCCCCACTCGCCGGCTCGATGCGGATCCTGCAGGTTGCGTTCTGCGGCCAGCACGTAGCTCGAGAAGCTCAGCTTCGCCTTGCGAAAGAACCTCTCCGGCTCGGCGTCGATCGGAAGGTTCGTGACCTCGAGCGTTCCGTCCGCGCGCAGCGCGAGAAGCGGCTTTTGGTACGAGCGCACGCGCTGCGCCGCGCGATCGAAACTGAACGTCATCAAGCCCATCACGACGAGGTGCGGCGGATCGACGAGCGGCGCTGTTTCTTTGAACAGGAGATGCATCTGATCGGGCCCGTAGCCGCCGACTCCCAAGTGCAGCACGTCGACGTCGCCCAGCTGCTTCTCCAACAAAGCCGGGAGCCAGTTCGCTTCGAGCGCGTTGCCGCCGACGTAGGAATCGCCGTAGAAAAGCACTTTGCGACGCCCGTCGCGCACGAGGCGCGACGCTGTTTGCGGCACGAGACCGCGCGGGTTCTCGGCCGTTATCGGCCCTTGGGTCCAGCCCAAACGCGGGTGGATCCGCGCCGGCGCGATCTTCTTGCAATAGCTGTCCCAACGTCCGGCGAGGATCCAGAAATCGTCGCCGACGAGTTCGTGCGCATACAGCAGCGGATCGCGCCAACGCGAGCCGGGGAAGAGCAAGCACAAGCGAATCCACGGCTCGCGCACGAGTGCGCCGAGGCGCCTCTGCCATGTCATCGGATTGCGATCGTGCTCGTGGCAGGGCTGGGGCAAGGTGCGGCGCGTCCTGACTTTGGCCGGCGAAGTATACGCGCGATTTCCTCGCACGACGCCCGCTCCAGCCCATGTCCGAACACCGCGCGCGCTCCCACGGACATGCGCGCAACTTTCCACGCATGTCGCGCCGCAATTCGAGGGTGAGGACGGTCGCGGCGCTTTCGAACTCGAGCTGCGGAGCGCGCGAGTATCCGATCAATCGCTGGTGCTACGACGTCAAGTGGTTGCCCGGTGCCGTCGAGTGATGCGCGCGCCGCACACGAGCGTCAATCGCCGTCGTTCTCCGGCCAAAGCCGCTCGCGTTCGTTTTCGACCTCGCTGAGCACGCGCTTCAGCGTGTCGTGATCTCCGAGCATGAAGATCGAATCGAAGTTGAGTTGGCACACCGCGCACACCGGCCGATGGCCTCGATAGCTCATCACGTCGACGCGCGCGGCGAGCACGACGTCTTCGAGGCCGTACTGCGCCGCCTCGATCGGCGTGCCGTCTTCGTTGAAGCCGAAGAAGCGCTTCACCTCCGCGGGCGTGCGACGGCACAGGTAGCAACGGTCTTCGTTGCCGGCGCGGTCGAGCGCGTCGAAGTACTCCTGGAAACGGTGTTCGATGGCCATCAGACGAGCTCGCCGTCGGGAACGCGTTCGACTTCGAGCGGTCGATCGGCGCGGTCGGTCAAGCCGTAGGTGAGCTTGATCAGCTTGTCGCCGAAGGCCGGACGCAACGCTTCGAGTTCGAGCGCCAGCGCCGCCGTCGCGAGCTTCTCGTTGGGCAAGATGATCGCCGCCACGCCGCTGCCCTTCGACGTCCGCGCCACCGCGCGCACGTAGCGCCCGTTGTAGCGGCCGACGTCGGGCAATTCGTCGCCGACGAGCTCCGCTGCTTCGCGCCGCAGGTGATCGAGCACGAACTCGACGGCCGCTTCGTCGGCCAAGCGCGGCATGTCCGGCTCGATGAACTGCTCGAGCACCTTCGCGCCGCGACCGGCGTGGATCAGCGACAAATGCGGCTGCAAATGGCGGAAATGGAACTGCAGGAAGCGATCGGCGATGCGGTACGTGCCGCGCCGCGAGCGCAGCGGGTCGGGATCGGTCAGCGGCACGTCGCGTTCGACGAGGCGCAGCTCGCGCAGCGTCGTCAGGTACTTGTTCGCTGTCGTCGAGTCGACGCCGACCTCGAGCGCGATGTCGTTGAGCTTCTGCGCGCCGCGCGCGACGGCGGCGAGGATCGAGTTGTAGGTCGCGGGATTGGACAGCTCACTGCGCAGCAGGAACTGCACTTCGTCGAACAGAAATCCCTCGGGTCGCAGCACGTCGCGCAACAGGTTCTCGCGCAGCGAAATCGAATCGTCGAAGCGCTGCAAGTAGGCCGGCATGCCGCCGAGGATCGAGTAGGCGAGCACGCGTTCGCTGAGCGACCAGCGCTCGAAGAAGGCCAGCGTCTGCAACGGCGCGAGCGGCTCGAGGCGGCGCTGCGCGGTGCGTCGGCCGAAGAGCGGCGAGCGCTCGGCGAGGACCTCCTTCTCCATGAACGACACTTGGCTGCCGCACAACACGAGCATCAGCGACGCGTGCTTGCCGCGCGTATCCCAGAAGCGCTGGATCTGCGAGGGCACGCTCTTGTTGGACTCGCACAGGTAGGGGAATTCGTCGAGCACGACGACCAAGCGTTCGCCGTTCGCGCGTTCGGCGAGGAAGCTCAGTGCGGAGCTCCAGTCGGGGAACTCGACATCGTTGGCGAGTTGGTCGCCGAGCGACTCCGCGATCGCGTGGCGGAAGGCGCGCAGGTTGTCACGGTCGCGCACTTGCGCGGCGAGGAAGTAGACCGCGCGTCTCCCGGCGCAGAAGCGTTGGAGGAGTTCGGTCTTGCCGACGCGCCGGCGGCCGTAGAGCACGAAGAGCTCGGGGCGGTTGGAGTCGTGCAGCTCATTTAGGAAGTCGAGCTCGGGAGCGCGGGCGTGGAACTGGGCCGGCAGGGGCGGGGAGCGACGCGTGGTGGAGGGCGTGGGAGGCATGGTGGTGTGTCGGCAGTATGATACTGACAGGTATACTAATCAAGCTCCGCATGGCCTTCCTGATGCCAAGAAGCGGCCTTGCAGGTCGCAACCCGAGCTTCAAGTCGCCAAAGGCGGTCCAGGCGTCGGCGGGTGGCGCTTCGGGGTGGCGCTTCGGGGTGGCGCTTCGGGGTGGCGCTTCGGGG
>CAYHRR010000544.1:0-3108 GCA_964358875.1 uncultured Planctomycetaceae bacterium
CGCCACGGCTGGGTGCTTGACCTGCCAAAGCTTCACGTCGCCGGGGGTCTCGGCGAGGCGCACGAGCAGGTCGAACTCGTAGCGCTGCTCCGACGGATCCGGAATCCCGGCCGCGCCGACGCCGCCGACGTCCGCAACATCGTCGCGCGCGCGCAGCGTGACCTCGATCGCGTGCGTCAACTGTGCGATCAACGCCGCCGCAGCGATCGCGTGCTCGACCTTGCGTTGGTTGGTGAAATCCTCCTGCACGCTGCGTTCGACGGAAAGCTCGGCGCGCAGCGTGCGCAGCAACTCCGCGGTGGTCAGCAGTTGCACGACCTGCGTGTCGACGTCGTCGGCACCGTCGACCTCGCGGTTGGCGCCGGTGTAGCTCAAGTCGACGTCGAGCGTGCGCAACGGGCGATAGGACACGACGCCGATCAAGGTCAGCAGATCCTCGTCGCGCAGCACCGCGTCTTCGATGCGCTGTTGCGCCACGCGCAGGTTCGCGTCGACCTTCTCGAGCGGCGACCACGCCGCCCAAACTCCGTTGTCGATACGCGTCTCGTCGCGCGTCGTGTTGCCGTCGCTGTCGGTGTTCGCCTGCTGTGCGAACAGGTCGTAGCCGACGGTCAGCGTTTCGCCGACGCGCCACGAGACGTTGCCGGTCGCGCTCTGCAGCGATTCGTCATTGCGCAACGTCGACGAGCCGCCGCCGCTCGCGCCGCGGAAAACCTGCAACTCCGTCACGAGCACCGCGGGCGCAGCGCCGGGCGAGGACGTGTTGACGACCTTCAGGAAGCGACGCGTCACCGCGGGAATCGTCAGGCGAAAATGCTGGAACACCGGGTCGTAGATGAAGGCCGCCGAGCCTTTGACCAGCGTCCAGAAGGTGTTGTCGTCCGAGGCCCACACGGAGAACGCGAATTGGTCGACGAAGTTGGGCGGCACGACCGCGACGGTCTTCAGCTGCACCACGTCGACGCTCGCGCCGGGCGGAAGTTCGACGGCGAGGTTCCAGGACAGCTCGCCGCCCGAACCGAAACCGCCGATGTCGATGCCCGCCGAAGCGACGGTGTTGCCGTCGACGAGCGCGGCGTTGCTCGTCAGGTTCGAGATCTGCGGCGTGAAATCGACGTCCGACCAACCCAGCGGCGGAAACACCTGCACGGCCGCGATTCCGCCGGAGGGAATGTCGAGCGCGTTGCTGCGCTCATCGGCGAACACGCCGAAGGTCGTCGAAACGCGGCCGTCCGAGTAGGTGTCGTGGTAGGTCGCGCGCGCGATGTGCTCCGAACTCCGGGCCTCGACGTCGGACTCGAGATCCTCGACGCGCTCGTCGCGGTAGTTGTAGTCGTAGTCGAAGCGCTCGAACGACTGGTGCACTTGGAGCTGCGCCTCGACGCGCCGTTGATCGACGAAGAAGCGATCGTCGACCGTGCGGTAGTCGATCCAGCCCGTGATCTGCGGCAGGTCGAGCGGCGTCCAGTCGAGCTTCTGCAGGATGTCGGTGCGCACGAGCTCGTTGTCGGCCGACGCATCGCTCAGCGAACGATCCTCTTGACGCTGGAAGAGCTGCGTCCAACTGAGCGGTCCGGAAGTCATCACGAAGTCCGCCGTCGCGCGATTCAGCGTCGAGCTGTCCTGCGTGTCGACGCCCGCGACCGCAGCGCTCTGATTCGACTGCACGTACTTCTCGTCGAGCCGATACTCGAAATCGGGACCGACGCGGTCCTGCACCGCGAGCTCGACCAGATTCGTCTGCGATTGCAGCGTGCTCGTGCCGGTGTCCGTGCGATCGAAACCGCTGCGCACCGTGCGCAACGGTCCGCTCACGCATCCGCCGGCGAGCGCGAGTGCTGCGAGAACCGCCGCACGCTTCGCAGCGCGCGTGCTGCGTTCATTCGGCGACGACGACATCGCTCGGCCGCGCTCCGCAACGGATCGGCGGCTGCTCCTTGCCCAAGACGATGTCGATCACGAGCAACGCACCGGCTTGCGGCGCGGCGCCGTACAACCAGCCGCCCTCGCGCGACTGCGTCAGAGCTTCGACGCTCGCCGACAAGGGGATGCGCCGCACGATCGCTCCGACGCGTCGATCGACGACCACGAGCTCGGGCGGCCGCGAGCGTGCGACGTAAACGCGCTCGCGGCGCCGGTCCGCGAGTACGGCGGTCACGTCGGCGCCGACGAACAACGAGGCCTCGAGCGCCAGCGTGCGCGTATCGATCACGAGCAGGTTCGGCGAGGAGGAATGGCCGACGTACAGCTCCGCTTCGTCGCGGTCGATGTCCGCAGCGGACGGCCGCGACTCGACCTTCACGCGCGCGACGACAGCGCGCGAGTTGAGGTCGATCACGCTGATCGAATCGCCGCCGGATTCGACGACGAAGAGCCGTTGCAAGGTCGGCGCCGCGGCAAGGCGCAGCGGCGCGCGGCCTACGGGAATGCTCAGCGCGCTCGAACCGATGCCCAGCGGCAACAACGAAACCGAGTCGAGTCCGGGGTTGGCCGCAGCGAACCAGCGTTCGGGATCGGCGCTCACGATGTCGCTCGTGCGCGCGCCGAATCCGATCGGAATCGTCTCGACCACGGTGCCTTGGCGCAGGTCGATCACACTGATCGAACCGTCGCCGGCGTTGGCGACGTACACGTGCGTGCGATCGCGCGTCAGCACCAGGGAGCGCGGCTCGGCGCCGGCCTTGTAGGTGCCGGTGATCTGGCCCGTGCCGCGCTCGAGCGCGAGCACCGAGCCCGAGCCCGAGTCGCACACGTACACGAGGCCGAGCGCCGTTTGCGCTTCTTCCAGCGACAGACCGAAGGATGGGACGAAGCCCGCGCCACCGACCAACGACTCCTGGACGCGCCATTCGACGAACAACGAAACGGCGTCGCGGCGTTCGAGTTTCACGCGCAGCGGAATCTCGTAGGTGCGACCGACGTCGCGCTCGGCGGGCTCGACGGCCTCGCCCGGCGCGAGCAGTTCCAGCGGCATCGCGCCGTCGGCGCGCGTGAGCCAAGCGGCCTTCACGTGCAACAACAATGACGTGTAGTTCGCCGAAGGCACGATCGCACCGGCCCACCGCACGCGGCGCGCGGCATCGGAGGAAGTGACCAATGCCGTCGCGA
>CAYHRR010000545.1:0-3097 GCA_964358875.1 uncultured Planctomycetaceae bacterium
CGTCCTGCCGGACCGCTGGCGCGTGACGATGGAGACGCACTTCCTGCGCAGCTACTCCCAGCTCTTGATCCGCACGTGCCACCGCCGCGGCGCGCATGCGATGGGCGGGATGGCGGCCTTCATTCCGATCAAGAACGACGAAGCCCGCAACGCAGCCGCGCTCGCCAAGGTTTCGGCGGACAAACGCCGCGAGGCCGGCGACGGGCACGACGGAACGTGGGTCGCGCATCCCGGGCTCGTTGCCGCTGCGCGTCATGAATTCGATCTCGTCCTGCAAGGCCGCCCCCATCAGCTCGAACGCCTGCGCGAAGACGTCCACGTGACCGCGGCAGATCTGCTGCGCGTGCCCGAGGGCGCGATCACCGAACAAGGACTGCGCGACAACGTGCGCATCGGCATCGAGTACCTCGCCGCATGGCTCGGCGGCTCGGGATGCGTGCCCCTGCGCGACTTGATGGAAGACGCCGCGACCGCCGAGATCTCTCGCGCGCAAGCCTGGCAATGGCTGCACCACGGCGTGCGGCTCGACGACGGAAGATGCGTCGACGCTGCGCTCGTCGCGCGCTTGATCGGCGAGGAAATGGCCGCGATCCGCGCCGCAAAAAGCGAGCGTGTTTGGTCGAGCGGTCACTACGAGACCAGCCGTGAACTGTTCGAGCGCATGGTCAACGCACCGCGCTTCGAGGCGTTTCTCACTCACTCCGCGTACCGCCAGCTCTTGACCCAAGGCGACTAGCCATGAAGAAGCACGACGACCGCTCCCACACCAACGGCTTCGAACTCGATCTCGTCGCGCGTGGCGTCGCGCCGCTGTGCGCCATCGCCTCGGCGGATCCGCGACGCTTCGACGGGATTCGGCGCGACTACTCGTGGAGCGACGTCGAGCGCTTGCGCGGCAGCATCGTCATCGAACACACGCTCGCGCGCCTGGGCGCCGAACGCCTGTGGAAGCTCCTGCACGAGACCTCGTACGTCAACGCGCTCGGCGCGCTCACCGGCAATCAAGCCGTGCAAATGGTCAAGGCCGGCTTGCAGGCGATCTACCTGTCGGGCTGGCAAGTCGCGGCCGACGCCAACAGCGCCGGGCACATGTATCCCGATCAATCGCTGTACCCGTCGAACTCCGTGCCGCAAGTCGTCAAGCGCATCAATCAAGCGTTGCAACGCGCCGATCAAATCGAACATCTCGAGGGCGGTGCCCAGCGCCATTGGTTCGCGCCGATCGTCGCCGACGCCGAGGCCGGTTTCGGTGGCCCGCTCAACGCCTTCGAGCTGATGAAGCTGATGATCGAAGCCGGCGCCGCGGGCGTGCACTTCGAGGATCAACTCGCCAGCGAAAAGAAATGCGGCCACCTCGGCGGCAAGGTGCTGATTCCGACCGCGGCCTTCATCCGCACGCTCAACGCGGCGCGCCTTGCGGCCGACGTGTCGAACGTCCCGACCTTGCTCGTCGCGCGCACGGACGCCGACGCGGCGACCTTGATCACCAGCGACGTCGACGAACGCGACCGGCCGTTCCTCACCGGCGAGCGCACGCCCGAAGGCTTTTTCCGCACGAAGAGCGGCATCGACGCGGCGATCGCGCGCGGACTCTCCTACGCGCCCTATGCCGACCTCGTGTGGTGCGAAACGAGCCACCCCGACCTCGGTGAGGCGCGCCACTTCGCGGAGGCGCTGCACGCGCAGTTCCCCGGCAAGTTGCTCGCCTACAACTGCTCGCCGTCCTTCAACTGGAAGAAGAAGCTCGACGCGCACACGATCGACGTGTTCCAGCGCGAGCTCGGCGCGCTGGGCTACAAGTTCCAATTCGTGACGCTGGCCGGTTTCCACGCGCTCAACCACTCGATGTTCGAGCTCGCGCGCAAATACAAGGACGGCGGCATGACGGCCTACAGCGAGTTGCAGACGGCCGAGTTCGCGAGCGAAGTCCACGGCTACAGCGCGACGCGCCACCAGCGCGAAGTCGGCACGGGCTATTTCGACGCGGTGGCGCAGGCGGTGGCGAAGGGCCAAAGCTCGACCGTCGCGCTCGACGGATCGACGGAGCAGGCGCAGTTCTAGCGACGTCCAGGGGTCGAAGGTCTCGACGTTGCGCGGCGGCGCATCCGGTGGGACGGATGCGTCGCCGCCTTTTTCTCGGGCGGCGCCGCGCGCCTCACAGATCGAGGGCCAAGCCGAAGGCCAGGCCGCCGACGGCGAGTTCCACGTCGCTGCCGACGGTGGTCTCGACGGTCTCGATGTCGATGAAGCCGGCCTGCAGCCTGAGGTGCTCGAGCGGGCGGAAGGCGAGCAACAGCGACACGGTTTGCGTCGCGATGTCGTCGCCCAGCGGAACGCCGACCGTGGCGCGCATGTCGAAGTTCCAATGCGACTGGAACGGATAGTCGAGTCGCAAACCGAGCAACAGACCGGTCGATTCCGCCGTCTGATCGTTCGGCGGACCGCCCGTGACGATGTTCACTTTCGTGAAGGTGCGCTCGAGGCCGACGAACCCGTCGAGCGTGAAGGTTTCTTCGACCATGGCTAGGCCGACGGCCAACTGCAGTTGGCGCACTTGGAAATCGAGCGCGAGGTCGGCCGGTCCGTTGATTTGCGTGCCGTTCTTGAGTTGCACGACTTCGCTGCCGTCGAGCACTTGCTCGTCCTTGCCTTCACCACTGGTTCCGCGCACGGCGACGAATCCACCGCCGGGCACGCCGTCGACATCGAGGCGCAGGTCGATCAGCGGCAACTGGCTGGAGCGGTCTTCGCCTTGGAGCGGCGTCACTGCGGAGCAGGCGCCAAAGAGGAGCGACAAGAAGGACATGAGGATCGCGTTGAGGACGAGCTTCATGAGCGCGAAGGTAGTCGGCCGGTGGATGCGGCTCCATGCGCCCAACAGGGCACGAGTCGGCGTGCGCAGCGCGGATGCTCGTGCCGATCGAGCGGTAAGGCACGTTCCAGCGCGCTGGCGCGCGCGACTCCGCGTCCCTTCGGCTGCCGAGCCAGCCGAACGGACGCGGAGTTTTGGAAGAGGATGCAAGGCAGTCGGACGGCATCGCGAACAGCTCGCGCAACGGCCGCAGTACGCGCTGCCGTCCCACCTGCCGCTCTTCCA
>CAYHRR010000546.1:0-3087 GCA_964358875.1 uncultured Planctomycetaceae bacterium
ATCGGGCTCGAGCTGCTGTCCATTCCGCTGTACGCCTTGGCAGCCTTCCGCCGCAATCGCGCGCGCTCGGTCGAAGCGGGCCTCAAGTACTTCCTGCTCGGAGCCTTCGCCGCGGCCTTCTTCCTGTACGGCGCGGCCTTGCTCTACACCGTGACCGGCAGCCTCTCGCTCGACGCCTTCGCCGACCCGGCGCGGCGCGCAGTGATCTTGGCGCAACCGCTCGCGCTGGTCGGCGTCGCGCTGATCTCGGCGAGCGTGTTCTTCAAGGTCAGCGTGTTCCCGTTCCACTTGTGGGTGCCCGACGTCTACGAGGGCAGCCCGACGCCGATCGCGGGTCTGATGGCCACCGGCACCAAGGCTGCGGCCTTCGCCTTCCTGATCAACGCGATGGCCTTCCTACCCAACGGCGCGGCCGCGTCGATCGCGCTGATCGCGCTGCTCACGATGGCGGCCGGGAATTTCGGCGCGCTGGTCCAGAGCGACGCCAAGCGCATGCTCGCGTACTCGGGCATCGCGCACGCGGGCACCATCGTGCTCGCGATCGCTGCATTCCTGGCGTACCGAGCAGCGCACCCCGAGGCCGGCGAAGCGGAGCTCGCGGCGACACGCGCTGATGTCACCCAGGCGTGCTTGTTCTACTTGGCGGCCTATGCCGCGACTGCGGCCGGCGCCTTCGGCGTGTTGTCGATGCTCGAACCGCATGACGAACAGGGCGCCGAGCAGGGCCGGCCGAGCGCGACCTCGATCGAGGCGCTCAAGGGCCTCGGTTCGCGTCGGCCCGTGCTCGCGTCGGCCTTGACCTTGTTCATGCTCTCGCTCGGCGGCATTCCGGCCACCGGCGGCTTCTTCGGCAAGTACCTGGTGTTCTCGGTCGCCGTCAGCGCCCACATGACGCTGTTCGCGGTGCTCGGCGTGCTGCTGTCGGTGGTCGCGCTCGCCTACTACTTGCTCATGGTTATGGCGATGTTTTTGCAGCCGACGGCCTACGGCCACGGCGATTCCAACGTGCCTGCGACCCGAGCGGCGACGATCGCGTCGCTGGTGTGCGCCGTGCTCGTGGTGTGGATGGGCATGATGCCGCGCATGTTCCTCGACGCGATGTAGCTCGGGCGGCTCGACGCGCACGAGCGCGTCGGGCTCACACGCGACAGGACTCGCCTTGTCGAGACGCGTCGCGCGAGCCGAAACGTCGATGCGCGCTACCGAACGGCTACTGCCGCTCGAATTCGATCGCGAAGCCGGTCGTTTCCTGGCTCAGGCGCTCCACGCGCACGAGGCGGCCGGGATAGGACTGGGTGCGACCGTCCTGCTGCATGCGCACGGTGACGTGCAGCGGTTCGTGCGAGAAGAAGAACACCCCGGCCGAGGAAATGTTCTCGGCCTGCCCACCGATCGCGCGCGTGTCGATGTCGATCGAGATCTGCAGCTCGCTGTCGCGGCGCGTCGAGCGTCGGCGCTCGCCGACTTCTGTGGCACGTTCTTCGTCGTATTCGGACATGGCGGTGTTTCTCTTCGGGCTCGTCTTGGGGAGCACGGCCATGTCGACGGCGCTGCGCGCACGCCTTGATTTCCGCACACGCCGGTGTGCGCTAGTGCCCGCTCGTGGGACGCGCACCGACCGGCCGAGTGCGCGCGGCGCGCGCTCGCTACTATCGCGGCCTTCCACAAGTCGTTCTGACCCCCGAGGTTCCGCTTGGCACCGCCCCGATCTCACCCGCACTTCAACGACAAAGGCACGCTCGACTGGCACACGCGTTGGTCGGAGGCCGCAGCCGCCGCCAAGGCCGCGAACAAGACGCTGTTCATCGAGTTCGGGCGCGAAGCCTGAGGCCAATGCCGCGCCCTGGTCCAGGGCGCCGTCCCGCACACCGAAATCGCCCCCTTGCTCCGTGAACACTTCATCGCGCTGGCCGCCGATTGCGACGACCCCGAGCACGAAGTCGAACAACTCGCCGCACAACTCGAGGACGCCTACATGTTGCCCTTCGTGATCTTCGCCGACGCCTCGGGGAACTTCCTGCGCGGGCAGTCCGGCGCCGTCAATCCCGTGAGCTTCAAACGCACGCTCGAGGAGTTGGCGCGCTCGTGACACAGCCCGCTTTCGCCGCCTTCCATCCGCCGCAACGCGTCCTGCTCGGACCCGGTCCGTCCGATGTCGCTCCGGCGGTGCTCGCGGCGCTCGCGCGCCCGACGATCGGCCACCTCGACCCCGAACTGCTGCGGGCGATGGACGAGTTGCGCGCCATGCTGCGCACGCCTTTCGGCACGAGCAACGCCGCGACGCTGGCCATCTCGGGCACCGGAACCGCGGGCATGGAAGCGGTGCTCGCGAATCTGATCGAGCCCGGTGACGCCGTCCTCGTTCCCGTGCACGGATACTTCGGCGCGCGCGTGGCGGAGATCGCGGCGCGCTGCGGAGCCGAGGTCGTGCGCGTCGACGGCGAGTGGGGCAAGGCGAGCGACGTCACGGCCGCGCGCGCAGCCTGCGTCGGGCGTTCGATCCGCTTGGTCGCCGTCGTCCACGCCGAAACCTTGACGGGCGTGCGGCTCGAGCTCGCGCCTTGGAGCGAACTCGCGCGCGACCACGGCGCGCTGCTCGCGGCCGACTGCGTGACGTCGCTCGGCTGCATTCCGGTCGAGCTCGATCGCCAAGGCGTCGACGCCGCGTGGTCGTGCTCGCAAAAAGGCCTGTCATGCACGCCCGGACTCGCGCCGGTGAGTTTCTCGCCGCGCGCCGTCGAACGCATCCGCGCGCGCACGCGCAAGGTGCAGAGCTTGTACCTCGACCTGCAACTGCTGCTCGACTTCTGGAGCGAGCCGCACGGCTACCACCACACGATTTCGAGCAACCTGGTGTGCGCTCTGCATGAGGCCTGTCGCCTGTTGCTCGAGCGCGGTCTCGATGCGCGCTACGCGCAGATTGCGCTGCATTCCAAGGCCTTGTGCGCCGGCCTCGCCGCGCTGGACATGGAGCTCGTCGTCGCCGCCGAGCAGCGCCTGCCGCAACTGAACGTCGTGCGCATTCCCGCCGGCGTCGCCGCCCTCGCACTGCGCAAGCAACTGCTCGCGCGCCACGGCATCGAGATA
>CAYHRR010000547.1:0-3085 GCA_964358875.1 uncultured Planctomycetaceae bacterium
CGTGCGCTGCGTGGGATCGGGTGTCGTCGCGCAGTGCACGAGCAACACGCCGTTCCACGCCGGCGCGCCTTCGAGCGACACGCCGAGCCAACCGTCGCTCTCCACGACGCCGCTGAAGGCGATCTGCAGCGCCTCGACGTTGGGCACGCGCAGCGCGCCGAAATCCGGCACGCCGCTTTCGAATGCTTGGATGTCGATCAGGCGCGCGAGGTCGAGGAAACCCTCGACGTGCAACGCTCTTCCGCCGCGCACACGGCACGGGCGTAGGTGCAAGGTCTTGCCGGTGAGGATGCGCGCGAGCGTCGGATCGGCGACGCCCGCATCGGTCGCGACCTCGACCGAATAGCCGGCGATGTAGCTCGCGAACGAACGCGCGCCGAGTTCGGCGCGCTCTCCCGAACGCACCACCGCGCTCCCGAGTTTCACGCCCTTGGCTGCGAGCAATCTGGCCCGCGCCGCATCCGGGTGCGTCTCGATACTCGCCGCCGCATCGATCCAATAGGCCTCGACGCTGACATCGAGCGCGCGTCCGAGCTGTTCGAGTTCGTCGAGCCCGACGCGCAGCGCTTCGAGATCGCCGGCTTCCCCGCGCACGAGCAGCGGTGGAGCGTTGGGCAGGATGCGCAGCGGCAATTTGCGGCGCGACGCGTCGTCGGTCAGCAGGCTGAGCAGCGCCGGTACGGCGAGCGTCGCCGGTTCGAAGCGTTCGAGCAGCTCTGCCTGTTCGTCGGCGATCAGCAGATGCGATCCCGTTTCCAAGCGCAGGAGTCGCGGTCCGCGCTCGGGCGGCGCGCACAGGCTCGGAATGCGCAACGTGACCCAGCTGTCCTCGACCGTCGAGCGCGGCGCCGCAAATGCAGCGATCGACGCGCCAGCCAACACAGGAATCCACGCTGGGTTCAAGCCTCGTCTCCTTGCTGTTCGTGCGTCACGAACGCTGCGGCGCAGGATAGTGACGCTGCAGGTCGGCCACTACACGCAGCGTGCGCGACAGGTTGCGCGCGCGCACGGCAAGCAGAGCGTGCAAGGTGACTCGCGCGAGGGTATCCATAGCGCCGTGGGTGAAGCGTGGATCGAAATCCTGGAGTCCGACGGACGCCGCGTGCGCCATGCGTTGAAGGGCGGTCTGACCACCTTCGGCGGCAAGCGCGGCGACATCCCGCTCGCCGCGACGGGCAACGACCAGCTGCACTTTTGGGACCAGCCTCCGAAGCTCGTGTTCGTCGGGGCGGACGAGGCTCCGCGCGTCAACGGCGAGCGCTGTGACGAGCGTGCGCTGCGTCCCGGCGATCGCATCGAGTGGCGCGGTGTGACGCTCAACTACGGCGGGCCCTCGAGCGAGCCGCGCAGCACGCCGAGCGCTGCAGCGCTTGCAGTTGCAGTCGCGCCGCTCAACCCGAGCGCCGCGCTCGACCCCGGCGAAGGGTTGCTGTGGCAGCGCTTGAAGGCCGGGATGTTCGTCGAACTCGGCCTCGCCGACGCCGCGGTGGTCAAGCGCTGGCGCGACGCCTCGCAACGACGCGAGTTCGATCCCGATGCCTGCGCGCGCGACGTGCTCGCGACGACGCACATCTCGGGCACCGACGCACGCTTGATCGAACGCACCGCGCGCCTCGAGCAGGAGCTGGTCAGCGCGTCGAGCAAGCCGAAAATGCGCCTGCCGCTGCGCCGCAAGGGCTCGAGTGGTCCGTCGGGATTCGCGATTTTCCTCGGGCAGATCATCCTGATCGCGGTCATCGGCGGGTTCGTGTTGACCGGCCTGTTCATCGCACACTGGCGCTTCCATTGGAGCGTCGACCTCTGGTTCGATCAGCTCGGTGAGCGGTTCACGGCCTGGACGCAGAAGCAGTAGCGAGAGCGGACGCATGACGGAAATTCGATCAGCCCAGTTCCACGACGGCGACCCGGGCTTGTTCTCGCTGTCGCAGATCATGCACTTGATGCGCATCGAGTTCGGGCGCGCGCAGCGTTACGCCTATCCCTTGTCGGTGCTCGTCATCGCCGTCGATCGTCTCGGGCACCTGCGCGACCTGTATGGCTACGAATCGAAGGAAGCGGTGCTCGACGAAGTCGCGCGGCTCTTGAAAGCCGAGACGCGCACCTGCGATTTCCTCGGGCGCATGGCCGACGATCGCTTGATGGCGGTCGTACCGCACACCGGCGCCGAGGGCTTGAAGGTGCTCAACGAACGCCTGCTCAAGGGCGTGCGCAACATCCAATTCGAGAGCGACGGCAAGCGCATCGCGATCGCGATCTCGATCGGCGGCGCGAGCATGCTCGACGGAACGAAGACCTTGTTCTTCGATCAACTCGTCGGCGCCGCCGAACGCGCGCTCGAAGAAGCGAGTGCCGGCGGCGGCGACCGCGCGATTCAAGGTGACCCGGCCCAGGGCTGAGCGCTACTCGGTTCCCCATGCGCATCCTGCTCGCCGAAGACGAAGTCACGATCGTGGTCACGCTGCGTGACGCGCTCGAAGAGGCGGGACATGTCGTGTTCCACGCGCCCGACACGCAGACCGCCTTGACGCTGTTGCAGCGCGAGAATCCCGATGCGGTGCTCACCGACATTCGCATGCCCGGCGCGGGCGGCATGGTCGTGCTCAAGCGTTCGGTCGAGCTCGATCCCAAGCGTCCGGTCGTCTTGATGACCGGCTACGGCACGATCGACCAAGCGGTCGAAGCGATGCGCCTCGGCGCCGTGAACTACGTGCAGAAGCCGTTCCGCAACGAGTCGATCGTGCAACTCGTCGGCACCTTCAAACGCGTGCGCGACCTCGAGACCGAGAACGCAGCGTTGAAGCTCGAGCTGCGCTCGCGCGAGGTGTTCAAGGGCTTCGTCGGCAACGCGCCGCCGATGCGCGCCGTGTTCGATCGCATCCGCATCGTCGCGCCGACCGACGCGACGGTGTTGATCGAAGGCGAGAGCGGCACAGGCAAGGAGTGCGTCGCGCGCGCGCTGCACGCGTCGTCCTTGCGCGCCGAAGGGCCGTTCATCGCCATCTCGTGCGCGGCGCTGCCGGACACGTTGCTCGAAGCGGAATTGTTCGGTCACGAACGCGGCGCGTTCACAGATGCCAGGCGCGAA
>CAYHRR010000548.1:0-3085 GCA_964358875.1 uncultured Planctomycetaceae bacterium
GTGGGCGGCATCCTCACGGCGGTGCTGCTGTCCGGAGGCGACGGCAAGGAGTCGTCACCGTGCTTCAGCGCGCCACAGCGGAGTTGAGCGGCGGAGATGAGCGCGGCTCGGGGCTGGCGGGGCCTCGCGCGGCGGTTATTGGTCGGTGGACTCGAGGGGGATCAGCGTGCTCAGGCTGAAGTCGAAGGACTTGGGGTCGAGGGCGAGCATCAGGAGTGCGCTGGAGCAGGCTTCGGCGTAGACGATTTGGCGCTCGAAGGTCGCGGCGAGTGCGGGCAGTTGTTCGCGCATCACGCGAGCTTTGGTTTCGTCGAGGATCGGGTCGACGAGTTCGTTGACGCGCGCTTGGGTTTCGGGGTCGAGGGAGCCGCGCTTCTGGCCGGGGAATTTCTCGCGGATGATGCGGTCTTCTTCGCGCGCGCGAATCGTGGCCCAGTCGATGTTGCCCTGTACCTGCGCGAGCGCGTCGCGCTGCGCGAAGGCGCGCAAGGTCTTGGCGAGCGTGCGCGGATTGATCCACAGGAAGACGTTGCTCTGTTTGAGTCCGTCGGCGACGAGCGCGTTGAATTGCGGCAGGTCCGAGAGGCCTTCGACGCGCGCGATCGAGCGGTTGAGGATGTCCGAGAGCATCGCGTAGGAGTTGGAGATGAAGTAGGCGTCGGCGTTGCGCGCGACGGCGATGTGACCGGTGCCGTCGACGAAGGGCGACCAGTATTCCCAGGCTTCGAAGCCGCCGGGCAGAGTGTTGGTGAAGACGCCGCGTTGGTTGTTGCGACCTTGGATGCCGAAGCGGCCTTGGTTGTCGCTGACGAGGCGTTGGAGCTCCTTGATGCGGTTGAAGGTCTTCTCGTTGGGCTCGGTCCATAGCACGACGGTGACCGCGGGCACGGGGACGTCGTTGTGCGGCGGGTCCTTTTCGGGCGTCTGCGAGACGTAGTCGTTGGCGCGCACGATCAGGCCGATGCGGCCTTTGAAGAGCGTGTCGAGCTCGGCGATTAGGCCGGGAGTGCCGCTGAATTGGCCGGTCGATCGAATCGTGTCGTCGAGCAGTTGGCGCGTCGCGGTGTCGAGCGCTTGGTAGCACTCGGTCAGGAATTGGCCGAGGTCGACTTCGAGGTGCGCGACGATTTGCGCGTCGCTGCGCGCGAGACGTCCGAGTTGCAGCGCAACGGTGTCCGATTCACGTCCGCGCACGCGGTACAGACTTTTCTGCACCGGCGTCATCACTTCCGCGGACAGCTCGCCGTGCGCTTTGATCACGATGCCGTGGTCGAAACCGATCACGCCCGCGAAGGAACGCAGCGCGCTCAGTTGGAACAAGCGCGAGGCGAGCACGGTCGAGAACACATCGGAGCTTGGGTTGGGCTGACGCCCGTCGATGCGCATCTTCTCGGCGAGCGTGCGCCAGTCGACGTAGACCTCGATGTCGTCGCGACTCGTCGTGCGGCGCGCCTGTTGGATGTAGTCGTTGTAGTTCGCGCTCAGTCCGAAGGACTCTTGGCCGCCGCGCGCGTTGAGATCGCTCGCCTTGACGACGAGGTCCTTCGACGTACCGGCGATCACGACATCGCGGATGCGTGTGACGAAGATCGGGCGCTTCAATTGGCCGCCGGAGATCTCGGTGAAGCCCTCGCCGCCGGCCACGCTGAAGCCCTGCTTCTCCATGCCGCTCAGGCTCGGGTACTCGAGCACCGCCGCAGCGAGCTTGCCCATCCACGTCGCGCGGCCGTACACGGCCCAATCGGCTTGCTCGAAGCTCGCGCCCTTGAAGTAGCCGGCGATCGCCAGGTCCTCGCCGCCGAACACGTCGAGCGGATCGACGCCGAGCGCGTCGATTTCCGTTTTCAAGCCGGCCAAGGCGCTCGACAGGCCCCAACTCTTGTCGAGTTCGGCGTATTCCGGCGACTCGATCCAGGTCTGCCAGTTCTTGTTGCGGTCGAGCGTGGGCTGCAGCACGAGCTCGGGCAGCGCGCTGAAATCGCGCCGCAAGTTGGACTTGGCGACGAAGAAGTCGACATCGCGCGGCACGAGCGTCGAGACGTCGGCGTCGTAGTCGGATTCCGTCGGGCTGAACAGGAAGGTCGAGAAGGCGAAGTAGCCCGCGAAGACGAGGACCAAGAGGACGATCAGGGCGATGCGTACGAAGCGGGAGCGGATCGACATGGCGTGTTGGGGTGGAGAGGGTGCCCGCTCGCTGGGCCTGAGTCCAGATCGGCGCGCGTGAGCGGCCGCAGTGTCGCGACACAGTCGCGGCGCGCGTCGCGACGCGAACCTGCGTCATCGGCCCTGCAACGACGCACGGGCCTGCTCGTTCTTCCCTGGCGCGCGTGCTCCGACGAGTTCCCTCGATGCGCGGCTTGACCTGCGAGGGCCGATCCCGGAAGGTTTTCGCTTTCCACGCCCAGCTCTGCAGTCCAACCTCCCCCACCGATGTCCCTCTCGCACCGCGCCACAGCGATCTCGCTCTCGGTCACCTTGGCGCTCGATGCGCGCGCCAAGGCGCTCGCGGAGTCGGGACGCGACGTGATCAACATGTCCGTCGGCGAACCGGACTTCCCCGCGCCGAAGGTTGTGCAGGACGCTGCCTGCGCCAAGGTGCGCTCGGGTGATGTGCGTTACACGCCCGCTGCGGGCACGCGCGCGTTGCGCAAAGCGATCGCCGACCACGTCGGCGCGATCCGCGGCGTCACGTACGCGCCCGAGGAGATCACGGTCTGCCACAGCACGAAGCACGCGCTCAGCGGCGCGGTGATGACGCTCGTCGATCCCGGTGACGAAGTGCTGCTGTTCCTCCCCGCTTGGGTGAGTTACGTCGAAATCGTGCGCATCGCCGGCGGTATCCCGGTGCCGGTCGCGTCGCGCGAAGATTGCGGACCGGACTTCGCCGCGATCGAGCGCGCGCTGACGCCCAAGACCAAGGCGGTGCTGCTCAACAGCCCGAGCAATCCGACGGGCTACGTGTGGAGCCACGACGAGGTGCGTCGTTTGGCGGAACTGTGCGAGCGCAAGAACCTGTGGATCTTGAGCGACGAGATCTACCGCCGCTTGATCTACGAGGGCGCGCCGAACCTCAGCCCCGCAAGCC
>CAYHRR010000549.1:0-3079 GCA_964358875.1 uncultured Planctomycetaceae bacterium
TCGCTCTCGCGCAACAGCGCGTCGCCCACGCTTCCTGCGGCGCACTGGCCTGCTGCGTCGGACCGACACGCGACAACCATTTGGGAAAGCCGGTGACGCGCCTCGAGTACGAGGCCTTCGATGCGATGACCGGCCCCGAGATGGCGCGCATCTTCGAGCGCTGTCGAAAGGAATTGGAAGCCGACGACGGTGCTCACGCGCTGCGCATGTTGTGCCAACACCGCGTCGGGGTCGTGCACGTCGGCGAGGCCTCGGTCCTGATCGCCGTCGCGAGCCCGCACCGCGAGCTCGCCTTTCGCGCGTGCCGTTTCCTGATCGACGAACTCAAGCGCACGCTGCCGATCTGGAAGAAGGAGTTCCACGTCGACGGCAGCCATTGGGTCGGCGAGCGCTCGTGAGCGGTCTTGGGGCCTGCGCGCTCCGCAATCGTGCGAAGCCGTCGCGCGCGGACTGCGGTGCGCGGCTGTGCGCAGGTTGTCGCGCTTAGTGCAGCGGAGTAACTTCCGCCGCCTATGAGCACCCAGCAGCAGGTGTCGTGGCAAGCCCAGGTGCCCGAGCGCGAGGAACTCGAAGTCGACGTCTTGATCGTCGGCGCGGGACCCGCCGGACTCGCCTGCGCGATCGAGCTCAAGCGCCGCCTCACGGCGCACGGCCTGGGCGACAAGTCCGTGCTCGTGCTCGAGAAGGCCGAAGAGGTCGGCTACCACGTCCTCTCGGGTGCGGTGATGGACCCGCGCGGCATGGCCGAGCTGTTCCCCGATTGGAAGGAACAGGGCTGTCCCTACGAGAGCGAGGTGCGCTTCGATTGCGTCGACGTGCTGCGCAAAGGCGGCGGCAAGACGCGCTTCACCGGCGCACTGACGCCGCCGTCCTTGCGCAACCACGGCAACTACATCGTCAGCCTGTTCAAGCTCGTGCGTTGGTTGAAGGACAAGGCCGAAGCCGCCGGTTGCGACGTGTATCCGGGCTTCGCCGGCGCCGAGATCCTGTTCGACGGCGAGCGTGTCGTCGGCGTGCAAACGCGCGACGCGGGCATCGCCAAGTCGGGCGAGCCCAAGGGCACGTTCCAGCCGGGCATGAACATCAAGGCCGGCGTCACGGTGTTCGCCGAGGGCACGCGCGGCAGCTTGGCGAAGCACCTGATCGAACGCTTGTCGCTCGGCCGCGCGGACAACCCGCAGAACTACGGCACAGGCATCAAGGAGCTGTGGGAAGTGCCCGAGGCGCGCGGCCAAGCGCTGCTCGGTCATGTGATCCACACCATGGGCCGGCCGCTGGGACTCGACGGCTACGGCGGCGGTTGGATCTACGGTCAGAAGGACAACAAGCTCTCGCTGGGCTTCGTGGTCGGACTCGATCACCACGACGCCAAGCTCGACCCGCACGCCTTGTTCGTCGAATGGAAGCAGCATCCCGCGGTCGCCGAGCTGCTCGTCGGCGGCAAGGTGATCCGCTACGGCGCGAAGACCATTCCCTACGGCGGCTACTTCGCGATGCCCAAGCTGCAGGGCGACGGTTTCTGCATCGTCGGCGACAGCGCGGGCTTCCTGAATTCCGCGCGTTTGAAGGGCATCCACCTCGCCATCAAGTCGGGAATGATGGCCGCGGAAGCGATCGCCGACGGGCTGAAGAAGAGCGACACGAGCGCGGCGACGCTCGCGCGCTACACCGAACTCTTCGAGGCCTCGTGGGCCAAGGAAGAGCTGTGGAAGGTGCGCAACTTCCACCAAGCCTTCGACGCGGGCTTGTTCGCGGGCATGCTCGACGCCGGCGTGCAGATGCTCACCGGCGGACGCGGTTTGATCGCCCACCGCAAAGGCCATCGCGACAGCGACACGACGCGCCCGATCGGCGAGGCGCGCTTGACCAAGCCCGTGTTCAACGACACGACCTCGATGGACAAGCTCACCGACGTGTATTGGTCGGGCGCGCTGCACGACGAGGACCAGCCCAGCCATCTCGTCGTCACCGATCCGTCGATCTGCGTCGAGCGCTGTACGGCCGAGTTCGGCAACCCGTGCCGGCATTTCTGCCCCGCAGCGGTCTACGAGTGGCCGGCCGGCCATCCCGCGAACGGCGACAAAAAAGCCGGCCCGCTGATCAACGCGTCGAATTGCGTGCACTGCAAGACCTGCGACATCGCCGATCCTTATCAGGTGATCGAGTGGGTTGTTCCCGAAGCCGGCGGCGGGCCGAAGTACATCGACATGTGAAGCGCGGCGCGAGCGCGTTGCTCGCGACGCTCGAAGCTCGAAGCTCGACGCGCGCGAGCCGTCGCCGCTCGCGCAGACGATTGGTTCAGGTGCGCGCGTGCGTTAGCCTCCGCGCGCCATGAAACTCAGCGTCAAAGACATCCATGCGGCGCCCGCGCGCGCCGAGTTGCTCGTCACGTTTGCTTTCCAGGGTGAGGCGCCCGCGTTGCCGCGCGGCGTCACGCTCGGCAAGGCCTTTCGCGCGTTGATCCAAGGCGAACTGCGCGAAGTGAAGCTCACCGACTCGGCCGAAGGACCCTTCGCGCGCGTCGCCGTCATCGGCCTGGGCAAGCGCGCGGAGTTCGACGCGGAGAAGCTGCGCCGCGTCACTGCGCTCGCCGGCCAACGCGCTGAAGCGGCCGGTTGTGCGTCGGTCAACGTGTGGCTCGCGCGCGAAGCTTGCAACGCGGCCGGCGGCGCGCGTCGCGCAGGTGAGGCCGCAGCTGAAGGCGCCTTGCTCGGCGGCTATCGCTTCCAGCAACACAAGTCGAAACCCAAGGTGCAGAAGCTCGCAACGCTGCTGCTCAGCGGCGACGGCGCCGACTTCGCGGAAGGCGCCGAGCGCGGTCGTGCTCTCGCGGCCGCGAATGCCTTCGCGCGCGACCGCTTGCATTCTCGGATAGTACGGCTTGCCGACGGCATCATACAACACTTCGAGACAATGGGAGACGCCATCAAGCGCGCCGTCGGCGGTGAGCGATGCGGGGGCGTCGTACGTCACCGCATAGTCAAACACAGAACGGGTAGGAACGATGGCTGGGTCGACGATCAATTTCTTTTGTCCCGTCTTCAAATCGGTGATGTTCGAGTATTTGGTCAGATGCGCG
>CAYHRR010000550.1:0-3078 GCA_964358875.1 uncultured Planctomycetaceae bacterium
TGGGGGCGGGTGGACGCGCGAAGGGCCGGGGGGCGCGACCTTCGTGCAACTCGTCGGCGCTCCTTCGCCGTCGCCGTGGAAAGCGCGCGAGTTCGAACGCGTGGACCTCACTTCGGTGCGGATCGCAGTCGACGCCGCGCGCGACGCGGAGTGCGCGCACTTCGTGTACCTCAGCGTCGCGCAACCCGCGCCGGTGATGAAAAGCTACGTCCGCGTGCGCGCGCAAGGCGAACGACTTGTCGCGAGCGCGATGCCGCGCGCGACGTTCGTGCGACCTTGGTACGTGCTCGGGCCGGGGCGACGTTGGCCGCTCGTTCTGTCGCCGCTGTACGCGTTGCTCGAACGAATTCCGGCGACACGCGCGAGCGCGCTTCGACTCGGCTTCGTCACGCTCGAGCAGATGACGCGAGCGCTCGTCGCTTCGATCGAGCGTGCGCCAACGGACATGGTCGGCGTGCGTGTGCTCGACGTGCCCGCGCTGCGCACGGCGGTTACCTCGCCGCGCGCGACGCCGAGCTAGTTCTTCGGCAACTTCGCCGCGTAGAGCTTGGGATCGGCCTCGAAGGTCTTCGGGCAGTTGGGGCAGCAGAAGCCGACGACGCGGCCTTCGAACTTGACCGTGAACTTGGGGTTGACGGGATCGCCGGTGACGGGGCAGGTCGTGTTGATCGGCGCGTCGGGTGAACCCGGCGGCAGAGCGCCCGCTTGCGGCGCTTCGCTCGTCAGCACGACTTTGGGTTCGACCTCGGCCACGGCAGCGTCGGGCTTGTCGCCGGCGTCGACGCGCAATTGCGGCCGCGTTTCGCGCAGTTTCGCGAGCGCGGCGTCGCTCAAGCCGCTGTGCCAAACCCAAACGCGCTTCAACGCCGGCAGCGCGAACAAGGTCGCGAGCGAAGCGTCGCTCAAGGCGGTTTGCGCGAGCACGAGTTCTTCGAGTCGCGCGTGGTGCGCGAGTTTCGCGAGCGCCGCGTCGCCGATCTTCGTTGCACGCAGATCGAGCCGGCGCAGGTGCGGCAAGCCGGCGGCGAGCGCGAGCGTCGGCGCTCCGATCGGCGCGCGCGACAACGAAAGCTCGGCGATGTGCTCGCGCAGCGGTGCGAGCAAACGCGCGACGAGCGCGTCGTCCACGGCCGGCGCGATCGCCGCAAAGTCGATCCACACGAGCGTCGCGTCCGCCGAAACGAGTTGCGCGTGCACGAGTTCGCTGCGCAACAGGTCGAGCGCGCGCGCATCGGGCGGCGCGCTCGGGCCGAGATCGGGAGCGGAAACAGCACCGGCCTCGACGCGCGCATCCGGCGCGACGACGCCCGCGACTTGCCCTTCGAAGGGCGCGCCGGCCTGCACCCATGCTGCGAGCGCGAGCAACTCGTCGGAGCGCAACTGCGGCTCGCCTTTCGGCGGCATGTGCTCGTCGTCGCCGAGCGGCAGGCGCAAGCGCCGCAGCATTTCGCTCGTGTGCGGGGCCGCCGCGTCGAACAGCGGGCCACTCTCACCGCCGAGTGAGATCGACGCGCGATCGCTCAAGCGCAGCCCGCCCTTTTGCTTCTTCTCGCCGTGGCATGCGCTGCAACGCTCGCTGAAGATCGGCGCGATCACCGCGTCGAACGACGTCGCTTGCGCGAGCGCCGACGGCATCGCGTCGTCGCGCTCGCCGCCGCTGCGACAGGCCGTCGCGAGCAAGACCACGAACAACCCAAGGCGCCGCATCACGACTCCATTCCGCGCTTCATGCGGCGAGAGAATAGCGTGCGCCGGTGGACGAACCCGAGCGACGTCGCCGGCGATCCGCACAGCCGCGCGTCACTCATGTCGCGAGCAAGCCGTCGACGACATGCCCCGACACGTCGGTCAAGCGGAAGTCGCGGCCTTGGTGGCGATAGGTCAAACGCTCGTGGTCGAAGCCGAGCAGGTGCATCAGCGTCGCGTGGACGTCGTGCACTTCGAGCGGGTTTTCGACGACGTTGTAGCTGTAGTCGTCGGTCGCGCCGTAGACGGTTCCCGCCGCGACGCCGCCGCCCGCCATCCAAATCGAAAAGCAACGCGGGTGATGATCGCGCCCGTAGTTCGTGTCGCTCAGCGTGCCTTGGCTGTACACGGTGCGACCGAATTCGCCCGCGCACAGGATCAGCGTGTCGTCGAGCAAGCCGCGCCGCCGCAGGTCCTTGATCAGCGCCGCTTGAGCTTGATCGACCGCGCCGCACTGCGCGCGGATCTCGCCCGGCAAATTGCCGTGCTGATCCCAACCGCGCATGAACAGTTGGATGAAACGCACGCCGCGTTCGGCGAGGCGCCGCGCCAGCAGGCAGTTGGCCGCGAACGAGCCGGGCTTCTTCACGTCCGGACCGTAGAGCGCGAGCGTCTCCTCGTCCTCGTCGGAAAAGTCGGCGAGTTCGGGCACCGACATCTGCATGCGGAAGGCCATCTCGTGCTGCGCTAGTCGCGCGTCGATCTCCGGATCGAGCGTGCGCCGCGCTTCCTGTTCGTCGAGCGCGCCGACGAGATCGAGCATGCGCCGTCGATCGACGCGCGCGACGCCGGCCGGATTCTCGAGGTACAGCACCGGATCGCCGCCGCTGCGCAACTTGCAACCCTGATGCTCGCTCGGCAAAAAGCCGGAACCCCAAAAACGCGCGCTCAGCGCCTGCATGTTGCCGATGCCCTGCGTGATCAAGACCACGAACGTCGGCAGATTCGCGTTGGCGCTCCCGAGCCCGTAGCTGGTCCACGAACCGAAGGACGGCCGCCCGGGTTGCTGCGATCCGGTTTGGAAGAACGTGATGCCCGGTTCGTGATTGATCGCGTCCGTGCGCATCGAACGCACGATGCACAGCTCGTCGGCGACGCTGCCCATGTGCGGCAACAGCTCGCTGATCCACGCGCCGTCTTGCCGGTTCGCATAGCGCTTGAATTGGAAAATCGACGGCGCGATCGGGAAGCGCGTTTGCCCGCTGGTCATCGTCGTCAAACGTTGGCCTTGGCGAATCGAATCGGGCAGAGCCTGATTGAAGCGTTGGCGTAGACCGGGCTTGTAGTCCCACAGATCGAGCTGGCTCGGTCCGCCCTCGTTGTGGATATAGA
>CAYHRR010000551.1:0-3058 GCA_964358875.1 uncultured Planctomycetaceae bacterium
CCACGCTGCTACCCTCGCGCGCCCACGCCATGTTCCGACGCCTACTGATCGCCAACCGCGGAGAAGTCGCCGTGCGCGTCGCACGCGCCGCGCGACAACTCAACATCTCCCCCGTCGGCGTCGCATCGACCGCCGACGCCGGCGCGCGCTGGCTCGAGTGCATGGACGAAGTCGTCACCCTCGGCCCATCGGCATCCCGCGACAGCTACCTACAAATGGAGCGCGTCGTCCAAGCCGCGCTGCAGACGCACTGCTCCGCCCTGCACCCCGGATGGGGCTTTCTCTCGGAGAATCCGCGCTTTGCAGCCCTTTGCGAGCAACACGGCGTGACCTTCGTCGGCCCGCCGAGCGCCGCCATGGAAACCATGGGCCGCAAAGCGCCCGCCAAGGCCGCGATGCGTCGCGCCGGCGTCCCCGTGATCCCGGGCTCGCTCGGTTTGCTCGCCTCGGTCGACGAAGCCGCCATGTGCGCGCGCGCGACCGGCTACCCCGTGATCCTCAAAGCCGACGCGGGCGGCGGCGGGCGCGGCATGCGCAAGTGCTTCGACGAAGCGCAGCTGCGCGCCGGGTTCGTGCAAGCGAGCGCCGAAGCCGAGAGCGCCTTCGGAAGCGGCGCGCTGTACCTCGAGAAGTACCTCGAAGGCGGCCGGCACATCGAAGTCCAACTGATCGCCGATCGCTTCGGCGCCTGCGTGCATCTCGGCGAGCGCGAGTGCTCGGTGCAGCGCAACCATCAGAAGCTCGTCGAAGAAAGCCCGAGCCCCGTGCTCGACGCCGCGCAACGCGCAGAGCTCGGCGCGATCGCGGTGCGTGCTGCGCTGTCGATCGGTTACGTCGGCGCGGGAACGGTCGAGTTCCTGCGCGCGGACGACGGCGCGATCTACTTCATGGAGATGAACACGCGCCTCCAGGTCGAGCACGGCGTCAGCGAACTCGTCAGCGGCGTCGACCTCGTCGTCAAGCAACTCGAAGTCGCCGCGAACCACGCCCTGGGGCTCACGCAAGACGAGTTGCGCTTCACAGGCCACGCCATCGAGATCCGCGTCAACGCCGAAGACCCGTCGAACAACTTCCGCCCCGCGCCAGGCACGCTCAGCGCCTTCGATTTCCCGCGCAACCTCGGCCCCGGGACGATCCGCGTCGACACGCACATGCACGCCGGCGATGCGATCTCTCCTTATTACGACTCCTTGATCGCCAAGGTCATCGCGCACGCCCCGACGCGCGACGCAGCGATCGAAACTCTGCTCCGTTGCTTGCGCGCGTCAAAGGTCTCCGGCGTCGCGACCACGCTCCCTCTGCACCTGCTCGTTCTTGATTCGGCAGAGTTCCGCTCGGGCGTCTACGACACGCGCGCGATTCCGGGCTGGAAGCTGCACCCGATCGCGACCTGAGTCGTGGCGACGTGAATCACTCGATTCTTCGAAACGTCAACCCGTCGCCCTCGGTCCGATCCCCGAGCACGAAGACGAGTCGGTAGGGCGGACCCTCGTCCAGGACGCCGTGCATGAGGTTCGCGCTCGAGATGGTCGGATCAGATGTGAACTGGACACGGGCGAAGCCGTCGGCTCCGCCGACGTACTCGCCGGTGCCCGCGACGACATCGACATGCCATTGGCCGGTGACCGCAGCTTCGAGACGATCGCCCGTGTCGCTTCCGTCCGAAGGCAACGCACGGGGCACGTTCGTCGCCGTGAACGTCCCATCTGGGTGCAGCTCGATCGAATAGTCAGCGTTCGCGTTCTTCGTCGCGGCGACATCCGCAGGGATGCAACTCTGCCAAGCGATGAGTTGGTAGCGCCCGACCAAGTCCACCGATTCGGGCAACGTCCGCAGGTACTCCATGCCTCGCGGATCCTGCGGCGCGCAGCCCGAGCAGACGATCACGGTCCAAGCTCCGGCCAGGACTTTCAGGACCAGGGCACGCACACGACGCATTGGGGGTCGCCGACGCTAGCTCAGCACGAGGAAGCTCGCGTCGGCGTTCTCAACGAACGCCTCGATCTCTGCGCGGCGCGATGTGAGCAGATCGCGAACCTGTGCGGTGGTGCAGTTCCCGAGCTTCACCCACACTGCCTTCGGCGGAGCACCGCGAACGAGACTGCGTTGATGGAAGTCTTCGTCCTTCGACACGATCACGAAGCCCTGATTGATCGCGAGCACCCAGATGTCGGCGTCATCCGCCCGCTGGAGTCCGAAGTCGCGGACGTGCGCGCTTCCGACAAAGTGCGACTGAAGCGCGGGTACGAGACGGTGCGAGAGATTCTGATCGAGCAACAGCTTCAAGCCGTCTTGCCCATCAATCGCCGCTCACGATCGGCGGCGAAGGCGAGGCAGGCGCGAAGGTCTTCGGAGGTGAGGTCCGGAAAATCGGCGAGGATCTCCGCCTCGCTCATGCCGGACGCCATGTAGTCGAGCACGTCGTAGACGGTGATTCGCAGTCCTCGAATGCACGGCTTGCCGCCGCGCTTGCCGGGCTCGATCGTGATCAGCTTGGTGTAGTCCACGGACCCGAGTCTATGCCGCATCGTCGGATGGCGCCAACCGCACGTCGTTAGGTCGGCGCGCGTGGCCGAGCGGAGCGGAACCGCGCGCGCGCTCCGCTACACTCCCCGCCCGATGGCCAAAGTCCCGCTGATTCCTCTCGGTCGCGCGCGCGCTGCGTTTCTCGATGACCGCTCCTTCGAGCGCAACCTTTCGGCGATGGCGGCGCTCGAGGCGACGCTCGGCGAGCGGCGCGCAAAGGTCGCGGCGGGTTGGGGGCCCGAGTACGTCGGGCGCGTCCACGCCAAGAACAAACTGACCGCGCGCGAGCGCATCGAGCAGTTGAAGGACGCGGACTCGCGCGTCTTCGAAGTGCTCACCTTCGTCAACTTCGAGCGCAAGTTCGGCAAGCTCGAATGCCCCGGAGCGGGCGTCGTGACGGCCTTCGTGCGCGTCGAGCAGCGCTGGACGATGGTGATCGCCAAAGACAACACGGTCGCTTCGGGATAGTGGTGGCAGATGACGCCGTAAAAGATCGAGCGAGCGCAACAAATGGCGCTGCGCATGCGCTTGA
>CAYHRR010000552.1:0-3049 GCA_964358875.1 uncultured Planctomycetaceae bacterium
TGCAAGGGTCAAAACGAAGGAGCGGCATCATAAGCCGCTCTGCGCACGGCGCATAGGCTCATGATCGCGTCGCTCGCCGAGGTTGCAGCGCACCGACCACGAGTCCGGCGGCGATCGCGACCCGCCCTGGATGCGCGACCGCGAGTTCGAGCCAGCGCACGAAGTCGGAGCTCGCGGACGCGAAATCAACATAGGAACCGGCCACGTTGAGGAGCACATAGGTGGCCATGCTTGCCGCTACTGGAGCGATGAAGTGCCGACTCGTCGCGACCGACTCCTGCGCTTCGGCGGCGTCGATCGACGAGCTTTGCGCGCGTGCAGATCGAGCTGCGCCCGGAACGGTTTCGAAGCCGCGTTCGAGGCTCGCAGCGCCCGACGCCTCGACTTCGTCGGTGAGCAACGCCGCCCGCACGTCGGGCTCGAGCTCCGCCGCCGGATCGCGGCCACTCGACGGCTCGCGCTCGTCCCGAGACTCGCACCGCGTGACTCGAGCCGTTTCGGGAGTGGACGCGTCGTGGGGCACGCCGACCTCGACGTGCGGAACTCCGCCCGGGTAACCGCGCCTTCGGCAATCTCCACGCGCTTGGCAAGGCGCACACGAAGCAAAAAAGCGCGCTCTGCGGCGTTCGAGGGGTCGATCCGAGCACGCGGCGTCTGCTAACCTCCCGCGCCCTACGGAACGCACGGCCGCGCAAGGTCCGGAACGCACTCGCCGCGCGGCCTCGGGTTCTCCCCCAGATGTATTTCGACTACCTCAATGTGCTGGTCTTCGGCGCGGTCGGACTCGTGTTCGTCTTCGCCAACCTGCTCCTAGCGTCGGTCATTCGGCCCAAGCGCACGACGGAGGAGGGGCTCGAGACCTACGAATGCGGCGAAGAGACCATCGGCGGCGCCTGGGTGCAGTTCGACATCCGCTACTACACCGTCGCCCTGGTCTACGTCGTGTTCGCGGTCGAGATCGCCTTCCTGTTCCCCTGGGCGCTCGTGCTCAAGGAGGCCTTCGCCGGCACCGGCGCGGCGGCCGGCACCGGAATCGGCTACTTCGCGCTGATCGAAGGCCTGCTCTTCGTTGCGATCCTGTTCCTCGGCCTGGCCTACGTGTGGGCCAAGGGCGACCTGGACTGGGTGCTCGCCTATTCGGGCACGGCCTACCAACCCAAAACCGCGTCGACGCGCCTGGCCCGCGTCGCGACGGTGAAGGGCATCGAGGCCGAGCTCGACCTGCAGCAGAAACACGCTGCCGCCGCCAAAGCTGCGCCCGCTCCTGAACCCACGGCCTGACACGCTCCAAGCTCCGCCCTCGATCCCCGCGAGTTCCATGATCAGTCTCGAACACCAGTTCGAAGAGAACGTGCTGACGACCAAGGTCGACTGGCTGCTCAATTGGGCGCGCCTGTCGAGCATTTGGCCGATGACCTTCGGCCTCGCCTGCTGCGCCATCGAGATGATGGCCGTCGGCGCCGCGCACCACGACATCGACCGCTTCGGGGCCGGCGCCTTCCGTGCCAGCCCGCGTCAAGCGGACCTGATGATCGTCGCGGGCACGGTCAATTTCAAAATGGCCGAGCGCGTCAAGCGCCTCTACGACCAGATGCCGTCGCCGAAGTACGTCATCGCCATGGGCGCCTGCGCGACCGGCGGCGGGCCCTACTACAAGTTCGGCTACACCGTGGTGAAGGGCGTCGACCGCGTGATTCCCGTCGACGTCTACATCGCCGGTTGTCCGCCGCGTCCGGAGGCGTTGCTCGAAGGTCTGATGAAGTTGCAGGAGAAGATCCGCAACTCGTCGGTGATCCGCAAACCCGCGCGTCTCGCCTGACCGCGCAACCCCAGCTCGATCCCCCGCGTCGCATGGACTTCCAAGGCCTCCACGACCGCCTCCTGGCGATCAACGCACCCGGACTCGTCGGCACCGACGAGCCGCGCAAGCCCAATCCGAAGGACAAGAAGGACAAGGGCCGCGCCGGGGATCCGTTCGTGATCGTCGACGCGCAGCAGCTCGTCCTGTTCCTCGAGGTGTGTCGCGACGACGACCGGTTGTGCTTCGAGCAACTGATCGACATCACCGCGACCGATCCGTCGAAGGACGGCGCCGACCTGTGGATCAACGTCAGCTTGCTCAGCCTGAAGTTCCGCCACCGCTTGCAGATCAAGTGCCTGTTGCCCAAGAGCGCGGCTGAGCTGCCGAGCACCGTGCGCGTGTACCGCGCGTCGCAGTGGAACGAACGCGAGTGCGCCGAGATGTTCGGCATCAAGTTCGTCGGCCATCCCGACCCGCGCAACATCCTGCTGCCCGACGACTGGCTCGGCTTCCCGCTGCGCAAGGACTACGAATTCCCGAAGGAGTACCACGGCATCTCCTGCGAGTGAGTGCCCAGGGAAACATGAGCGAACGTACTCCGACGATCTCCTTCGGCAGCGCCGTCCCCGCGGGCGGCGGCGAAGTGACGATCGACATCCGCACGCCGGATCTCGAAATCAACTTCGGGCCGCAGCACCCGGCGACCCACGGCGTCATGCGCATCTTGATGCGCACCGACGGCGAGCTCGTCACCGGCGCGCAACCGCACCTCGGTTACCTGCACCGTTGCGCTGAGAAGATCGGTGAGAACGTCGAGTGGCTCCAGTACCTGCCGTACACGGACCGCTACGACTACCTCGCCTCGATGAACAACAACCTCGGCTACTCGCTGGCCGTGGAAGCGCTGCTCGGAGTCGAGATCCCGCGCCGCGCGACGCTGATCCGCATCATCTGCGCCGAGCTCAATCGCATCGGCTCGCACTTGGTCGCGTTCGGAACGTACGGGCTCGACATCGGGGCCTTCACGCCCTTCCTGTACACCTTCCGCGAGCGCGAATGGATGATGGCGCTCTTCGAGAAGATCTGCGGCGCGCGCCTGACCTACAACTACATCCGCATCGGCGGCGTGTTCAACGACGCACCTCCGGGTTGGTTCGAGGAAGTGGCGCGTTTCTGCGACGTTTTCGACGTGAAGTGGCAGGAGTACGTCGACCTGTTGCTCGTCAACCAGATCTTCGTCAAGCGCAC
>CAYHRR010000553.1:0-3046 GCA_964358875.1 uncultured Planctomycetaceae bacterium
GCTACTCGCCGACCACGGCAGCGCGACGCCGCCGTTGAGGCCGTAGAAGAACGCGCCCGCGCGCTGAGCTTCGGTCGACGCGGCCGTGATCTGGAAACCGCTGCTCGCCGCGAGCACGGTGCCGTTCGCGGACACACGCTCCGCCGCGCCCGGTTGCGTGAAGTGCGACACCAGCACTTCGCCGACGTTCAACTGCGCCTGCGCCTGCACCGCGAAGCCGATCACCGACATCGCGATACGGAGCCAGGCTCCTCCGTCAACTATTCGCGGCGGCGCTATGGCGGACTCCGCCTTGTTTCGGCTAATATTTTACGGAGGAGCCTGGCTCCGTACTACGGGCACAGCGTGAACTCGAGCGCGTCGCTGAGGTTTGTCGTCTTCGGCGCGGCGGGGTCGCGGAACCAGCACTGCGCGTCGAAGCTCGCGCCGGCTTGCAAGGGGTTGCCGAGCGCGAGGGGATTCGACGCCATGTAGGCGAGCCAATCGAGCGAGATCGTTCCGTTGCACAAGCCGGACGTGCCGCCGGGATTGGCGAGCGGCGTGCGCTGCAACGGACTCTTCACGCACATCCAACTCGACGAGTTGACGGCCCACGGCAAGGCCACGCGTCCGTTGACGCCGTGGAAGAACAACGCGTTGAGCTGACCTTCCATGTCGTCGCAGCGCAGCACGAATCCCGCACTCGCGCTCGCGCTCGGATAGCCGTTGCACGAAATGCGCGGGTTGCAGAAGTTCGAGGTGAGGCTCGTCGTGCAATACACGACCGGCGCGACGCAGATCCACGCGTTGGGGTCGAAGGCGAAGGCGTTCGACAAGGCCTTGCCGCCGCTCGTCGCCGTCTTGCGCACGAGCACATCGCCCGGCCCGACGCCCAAGGGAATCGCCGCGCTGATCACGGTGCCGTTCGAGGCGAGCCCCGTGACCTTGATCGGCACGCCGCTCGTCGCGGGAAAGGCGCGCGTGAACCACAGCTCGTTGGCCGTCGCGTCGAAGTTCGCGCCGACGACCGTCAGCACGTTGTTCGTGACCGAATAGCTCGCGATGTGCGGCTTCACGAGCCCGTCGAGCGCGGCGTAAATCGACTGCACGCCGAGCTGATCGTCGCTCTCGATCGAGCGCAACGTCGTGCCGTTGTTGGCGACCACCGCGTACATCGTCGAGCCACTGACACTGGTGTGCGCGAGGCCGAGCGCGTGGCCGTACTCGTGGCACGCGACGCCCTGCAAATCCATGCTTCCGGCGATCGGCGTCGAGGGACCGTCGTCCCAGGCCCACACCGAGTAGTAGCGGATGCGCCAGCCCGTCGCGTCCGGTCCGCCGGCGCCGTTGGGTCCTTCGGTGAAGGCCAGCACGCCGCCGTTCGAACCGGACAACTCCGAGTGCACGCGGTCGCCGATGCCGCCGACGGACGTCGTGCGACCTTGCCACGTCGAGTCGAAGTTCGCGCCGCCGCTGCCGACGCCGCCTGGTTGGTGCGGGTCACCGTTGCCGGTCAGGCTGTGCAATTCGCTCGACCATTCCGCGCAGCCCTTCCAGATGGCGAGCGGCGCGCCGGTGACTCCGGACCAATCGGCGTCCGCCGTCGTGTTGTCGTTCGAAGCGACTGCGGAGAAGTTGTTGAACACGCGCACGTCGCGCACGCCGAGGCCGAGGTTGAAGCCGAGCACGTTGAACGCGCGGCTCTCGGTCGAGACGACGACCAGCGCGGCGAACAGCGTCGCGGCGGCGGGCAGGAGATAGCGCAACGAACGCATCGAGGCCTTGGCGCTCAGCGCAACTTCGCGATCGAGGTCTTCAAATCCGCGAGCGTCGCGTTGACGTCGATCGCATAGCCCTCGCCGCGGCCGAGCACGACCTGTGCCTTGCGACCCTTGATCACTCGGAAAAGCCCGCCGTGCGCCGCGTACAACGCGTTGGCCGCGACATCGCCGCCCATGTTGTCGGTCCACTTGTAGAAGGCGACGACTTGATTGCCGATCGCGATGTCGTCCGCGCTCGGCGCCTCGGAATTCCACACGCCCGAGCCGTCGGGCAGCACGCCGCCGGCGAAGGTGACGAGCGCGCTCGTGTCGGCGTCGGTGTACAGGGACTTGCCGTTGATGCGCAGCGTCGTGAAGTACAGCTCGGGCCCGTCGGTCGGATGGTCGACGCGGAACACCTCGCTCGACACGATCGTGCCGACGACGCAGTTGTCCGTCTTGGCGACCATCTGTCCCAAGGTCAGGCGCTCGATCTGCGCCCAGGCGGCGGACAGGCTCAGGCCCGTCAACGCCATGGCGGCGAGCGCCGCGCGGAGGAAAGGCTGCTTCATGCGGTGTTCCAAGGCTCCTTCCAAGCTTCGACGGCCCCGGCGCTGTCCCGGTTCCCCGTCCGCGCGAAGACTACCCCGCTGCGCGGCCTGCGGCGCCCGGCGCCAACCCATATAGAAGGAGGGCCGCCCCCGACGCTCGACGTCAGGAACGGCCCGCAGGGCACGGCGAAAGTCCTTCCAGGCCCTAGCCGTCCGTTGAAGAAGCCCCTCGCGCTCCTGGTCTCGCCGCACCGCGCTCTGTCTCGCGACGGGTCTGCCTCAACGGTCTGCTAGCGCAGCTCGATTTCGAGTTGCAGCCCGCCGGCCATGCCGATCACGGCCCGCGGTCGGCCGCCCTTGGGGGCGAAGGACAGGCGTTCGTTGCTGATCAGCTCGTCGAATTCGCCGCGCTCGGCGATCAAGGCCAGCGGCGCGCCCATTTTCACTTTTTGCAGCGGGCCGCTGAGCACGTGCGCGCGCACGCACAGTTCGAGCACCCAGCCGCCGTCGAGCGCGTGCGCCGGGCGGATCGAGGCGAGCAGTCCGTCGTAGACCGAGGTCGTGATCGGATCGAGCGTCGAAGCCGACTGCGCAACTTCGACGTCGGCCTCGGTCACGGCGAGTTGCTCGCCGCCGAGCGAGAACGCGCTGGTCTCGCCGCACGCCAGCGGTCCGCTCCATTGCACGAGCATCGCGCCGGCGCGCCGCAGCGTGAACAGCACGTCGACACCCTCCGGCGTCGACGGCGCGCTGAGC
>CAYHRR010000554.1:0-3040 GCA_964358875.1 uncultured Planctomycetaceae bacterium
TGGCGCGCGGACTGAGGTTGAGGTCGTCCATCGCGACGAGGATGCGTCGCTGCGAGGGCTTCAACCCGTCGCGCACGTCGGGCATCGCGCGCGAGTGGATGACGGAGAGGGCGTAGGTGAGGTAGCTCTCCCGCATCTCCCGCTCGATCAGTCGCGGTTCGATTCGCCCCTGGGGGGCCGGGGGCGTCGGCAGTTCGGTCGTGGTCATCGCAGGGCGGGCTCGATAAGGAAAACCGCGCGGGCTTCGGCCGTGCCGGAGCCCACTGCGGGTGTGGGATTATCCCGTCGCGAGGTGCGCGAATCCAGGTCGGCCGACTGCTTAAGTAATAGAGGAAGGAAGTTGCGGCGGACTTCCGCTCGCGCTCGATCGCGCCATGCCGCGCCTATGCTGTTTCCCCCATGCCGCCCCCCGCCGACCTCTCACCCATCGCCCAGGCCCTGGGGCGCGTTCCGACCGGTTTGTACATCGTCAGCACCGAGCTGGACGGCCGGCCGCTCGGCTTCGTCGGGTCGTTCGTGATGCAGGTCGGGTTCGCGCCGCCGATCTTGTGCGTGGCGGTCGGCAAGGAGCGCGCGCACCTCGCGGCGCTGCGTAGCGCCGGCCGTTTTGCGGTTTCGGTGCTCGACAAACCCAGCGAGAAGCTGATGGGCGCCTTCTTCCGCAAGTACGAGCCCGGTCGCGGGCCCTTCGATGAGCTCAAGACCTCGCGCGCGCGCGGCGGCTCGACGGTGTGCGACGAGGCCTTGGCGTGGTTCGAATGCCGCGTCACGGGCGAGCACGCGCTCGACGATCACGTCGTCGTGTTCGGCGAGGTCACCGACGCCAAGCTGTGCCGTGAAGGCGAGCCGTCGGTGCACCTGCGCAAGAACGGCCTCGGTTACTGAGCCTGTGCCGGCGGCGCAGAGTCATGACGATCCGCGTGGAACGGCGCAGCGACGGTCGGCGCAACGACGAACGCCATGGCGATGGTCGGCTTGGCGACATTCGGAGTCGCGACGAACAGCGTGGCGAGACTCGGCGCCGTGGCCTTCGGCAGCGTTGCCTTCAGCGCGCTGAGCACCAGCGCAGCGGCGAGTCGCGGCGCGGAACATCGACCACAGCGCTCGTCGTGTTGTTCGCGCTCGCCTTCGTCGCAACGACCTTCGTGTTGCGGCGCGTGCTGCCCGGCGGCACGGGCCTCGAACGCAACGAGATCAAGCTCGATCGCTTCCGCGAGCGCGCGGACGAGACCAGCGTGCTGTTCTTCGGCTCGAGCCGCACGCACCGCGGTTTCGTGCCGTCGTTGTTCGATCAGCGCATGCACGAGCGCGGCGTCGAGACGCACTCGTTCAACTTCGGCGTGCCGGGCGCGCTCGCGGTCGACACGCAGCATCTGCTCGCGCGCGTCGTCGAGCTCGCGCCGCCCGGCATCGATTACGTGTTCGTCGATCCCGAGCGGCTCAGCATCGCCGTCGACACGCGCAACAACCTCGCGCGCTCGGTGATCGATTGGCACGAGCCGCGCATCACCGCGCTGATCACGCGCTATGTCTTGAACGAGCCGCTGAGCCGCGCGGAGCAGCTCGCGCTGCTCGACGAGCATTGGCGTTGCTGCCTGTACAACGTGACCAACGTCGGCCGCGGCTTGCGTTGGGTCGACGGTGCGCTCGGCGTCGCGCCGAGCGGCGAGAAGATCGCGGAGCAACTCGGTCCGCTCGGCGACGGTTACGCGCCGCAACTCACCGAGGGCGAAGAGGTCGGCGCGCGCGGCGGTCGCATCGGCGCCAAGTTGCTGCCCAAGTACTTGGAAGCGCTCGAGCACGCGCGGCACGAACAACTCTCCGAGGGTCCGCCCGATCCCTTCGCGCTCGAGCTGTTCGCGCTGATCAGCGAGCGCGTCGAAGCGCTCGGCGCAGTGCCCGTGTTCGTGATCCAACCGGCGCTCGATCTGCAACACGATCTGATCAAGGCGGCGCAGCGCGGTGACGTGAAGCACCTGCTGCGCTTCGACGGCCCCGATCGCTATCCCGAGCTCTACGCGCCGGAAAACCGCTTCAACAACGAGCATTTGAACGACGACGGCGCGCGCCTCTTCACCGAGTTGCTCGCGCGCGAATTCGCCACCGCGCTCGAACGCGGGGAGTTCCGCAAGCCGTGATCTTCACCGAGCTGCGCTTCCTGCTGTTCTTCGCCGTCGTCTTCGTCGTTCACTGGGCGTTGAAGGGCGAGCGCTCGCGCAAGGTGTGGCTGCTCCTGTGCAGCAACTACTTCTACGCGGCCTGGGACAAGCGCTTCCTGGCCTTGCTGTGGACGACGATCCTCATCGACTACGCGGTCGGGCTGAAGCTCGGCTCGTGCGTGAATCCGCGCGCGCGGCGTGCCTGGATCACGCTGAGCCTCGTCACGAACTTCGGGATCCTCGCGTTCTTCAAGTACTTCCACTTCTTCGACGACTCGTTGGTGCAACTCACCGGCGCGCTCGGATGGAAGCTGAGCCCGACGACGCTCGAGATCGTGTTGCCGGTCGGCGTCAGCTTCTACGTGTTCCAGTCGCTGAGCTACACGATCGACGTGTATCGCCGCGAGCTCGCGCCGTTGCGCGATCTGCTCGACCTGTCGCTGTTCATCACCTTCTTCACGCACCTCGTCGCCGGCCCGATCGTGCGCGCGAAGTTGTTCTTGCCGCAGCTTTCGGTGCCGCGCGCGTGGGGCGCGATCAGCGTGCGTTCGTGCTTGACCTTGTTCCTCGTCGGCTTCGTCAAGAAGGCCTGCATCAGCGACAACGTCGTCGCGCTCGTCGATCCGTACTTCGCCGATCCGGCGCACTACAGCGCACTGGGCGCGTGGAGCGGCGTGCTGCTCTACGCGGTGCAGATCTACTGCGATTTCTCGGGCTACACCGACATGGCGATCGCGACCGCGGGCCTGCTCGGTTATCAGCTCGGCGTCAATTTCGAGTTCCCCTACCTCGCCACGAACATCCGCGACTTCTGGCGCCGCTGGCACATGTCGCTGTCGACGTGGCTGCGCGACTACCTCTACATCTCGCTCGGCGGCAGC
>CAYHRR010000555.1:0-3017 GCA_964358875.1 uncultured Planctomycetaceae bacterium
AGGGTCTCCATCAAGACCGCGGTCTGAATCGTCATGTGCAGCGAGCCGGTGATGCGCGCTCCGGCGAGCGGCTTCTTGCCTTTGTACTCGTCGCGAAAGGCCATCAAGCCCGGCATCTCGACCTCGGCCAGTTCGATCTCCTTGCGGCCGAACTCGGCCAGTTGGATGTCCTTGACCTTGAAATCCTGCTCAGTAACGGTGGTGGAACTCATGGGACGTTGCGGTGGTGGAGTGAGGACTAGGAATGCCCCGGCGCGAACGCGCGCACCAGGTAGAGCGGTAGGCGCACGGGCCCGTGGGCGGCGTCTTGCGAAGGTCGCGGCGTGTGCTGGTCGTCGACGACTTCGACGGACGCCTCCACGAATCCGGCAGTAGCGAGCGCTGCGATGACGTCGCGCGGCTCGAGACCGAGGTGCCGATCGCCCAGTTCGGCGCGCATCCAATCCTCGCCGTGCGGCGCGAGTTCGAGGATCACGGCGGGCGCGCCGGGCTTGAGCGTGCGCAGCAATTCGCGCGCGGCGGGCAGCAATTCGGAGAGGTGGTGGAAGACCATGCCTGCGACCAAACCGTCGAGTTCAGCGTCGACGATCGGGAGATGGTCGAGTTCGCCGTAGCGGAATTCCACTCTCGCGCCCGGACACTCCGTTTCGATGCGTTTGCGAGCCTGATCGAGCATCACGCGCGAACGATCGACGCAGATCACGCGACCGACGAGACCGAGCAGGCCGCGCGCTAGGTAACCCGTTCCGCAACCGATGTCGCCGACGATCATGTCGCGCGGCAACAAACACGCGGCCGCGCGCAGTCGCGCCTTGCCGGTCTCGAAGTCGATGCCGATCTTGTCCCAATCGGCCGCGAGGTGATCGAACAACTCGACGGAACGACGCTCACGCTCCTCGAGCAACACCTCGAGGCGCAGCAGGTCGCTGCGGTGCTCCGGCAGCTCTCGCAGGCGCGCCTCGAAGGCGGACCACACCTGGCCGTGCAACTCGCCGCCGCGATCGGGAGCGAGGCGCAGGAAGGTCGTCGACCCCGAGCGCCGTTCGCTCAACAATCCGATTTCGCGCAGCAAGCGCAGGTGGTTGGACACGCGCGACTGCGACACGTCGAGCGCACCCGCGACCTCGCCGACCGAGAGCTCGCGCTCCTGCAGCAGCGCGAGGATGCGCAAGCGGGTCGGGTCGCCCAGGGTCTTGAGCAGAGCGCTCAGTTCGGAGGTGGCCAGCACGCTGAGAACATTACTTCATGATGTCGTGATATAGCGAGCGCCTTGTCACGACTGCGCCGCAACCGATGGCATGCCATGCGGTTACGGCGACGCCGCGCGCGCTCAGCTCAGCGGTGCCAGGTCGATCTTGAGGATCGACACCTTCTGCGTGCCGCCCGGCAACTCGATCACGGCGGTCTCGCCGACGTGCTTGCCGAGCATGCCCGCAGCCAAGGGAGCGCGGTAGCTGATCGTCTGATCATCGCGTGCATCCCAAGGTCCGAGGATCGTCACGGCCTGTTGCTCCTGCGTGCCCATGTCGCGGAACGACACGCGTGTGCCAGGGCACACGGTGTTGTCGGGAATCGTCGCGTTTTCGAGCAACGCCGCGATGCGCAACTCGCGTTCGATCGTCGACGCCGAGTCGGTCAACTGACGTTGCTCTTCGATCGCCTGTTCCCACTCCGCATTCTCCGAGAGGTCGCCGTAGGCCGCGGCCTTGGCGATCGCTTCGGCGTTGGCCGGCAGCTTGCGTTCGCGGATCTCGCGCAACTCGTTATCGCGCTTCTCGAGACCGGCGCGCGTCGTCCAGATCTTGTTCTCGGCCCAGAACGGACGTTTCTCGGCGGCGAAGACCTCGCCGCCCATTTCGATGGCGATGTCGGTGACCAGGCTGTCGATCTTGTCGTCGACGCCGCGCTGCAGCATGCCGCGCATCGAACGCAGTTCTTCGATCGAAGAACCCTCGAGCATTTTGCGCACGAGCGGCGGGCTACCGCGTGTGAGCAACTCGGTCAGCCGCGCCTGGGCGCGCGCCATGATCGCGTCGCCGCGCCGCTTTTCCTGGAGGTACACGCCGAGCTCGGTCAAGGCCATCGCGCGTTGCACGGGCGTCGGGTAGGTGCCGGTGATTTCGCCGCCTTCAGCCAAACGCGCGAGTTCGATCAACACGAACGGCGAGCGCGTCGGACGCGCGAGCAGCACCGAGTACCAGCGCGCGAGTTCGTCGTTGCGACCCTCTTTGCGCAAGGCATCGATCAAGGGCTTGGCCAATCCGGGCGCTGCGTGGGGGAGGTGCCGCAGACCTTCCTCGACCCACTTGTCGGCGTAGACCTCGCGCAACAGGTCGAGCGACTTCTCTTGATCACGCGCCGTCGACATGCGCTGCAAGAACACCCACAGCTCTGGCGCGATCGAAGGATCGGTCGGCGCGCTGGCCAGGGCTTTCTTCTCGAGCCGATCCTTGAGCGCGGTCGGAGTCGTGCCGCGGTGCTCGCGCAACAACATCCAAGCACTCATGCGCTCGTCGAGCGGCTGGCCCTCCTCGGCGCACAATTTCTCGATCGCGTCGAGTGCTGCAACACGGATCGTCTCTTCGAGCTTTGCCCCTCCGAGCAGATCGCGAACGCGCGACAACGCGCTCTTCAAGGTCTGGGCTTGCACGAGCTGACGGCGCATGGCCTCGACCGGATCCAAGGCCCGACGCAGCAACTCGATTTCGCACTTGGTCGCGTTGCCGGCCACGCGGAACCACTCGCTGTTCTCGGCGAGCAGACGCGTCTTCTTCCACCAGCTCGACCAGGCGTTGCCGTCGATGCTGATCTGCATCAGCGCGTTGCGCACCGTGACGTTGCTGGCCTTGCCGCCGTAGCGCAGCAGCACGGCCTTCAAGATCTCGAGCGGCTCGTCCTTCAGGCGTTTCTTGAGGCCCTGCGGATCGCGCAGGAGTTGCGCGCGCAGGTCCGTCTCCGGCAAGCGCTCGAAGATCTCAACCGCCGTGCGCAACGGAAAGCGGTCCTTGCGACCGGAC
>CAYHRR010000556.1:0-3012 GCA_964358875.1 uncultured Planctomycetaceae bacterium
CGGCGCTAGGCCAAGCTCAGCGGCTTCGCGGCACGTTTCGCGCTCGCCGCGTGCGTCGCTTTCGCGTGCGGAGCGCTCGCGACCTTCGTGCCGCGTTGTTTTCCCGACATCGCCTGGTTCTGATGTGGCCGTGAGCGAAGAACGCAACAACTACCGGAGTCCGCTGTCGACGCGTTACGCGAGCGAGGCGATGCGCCGCAACTTCTCCGACGAGAAGAAGTTCACGACCTGGCGCAAGCTGTGGATCGCGCTTGCGAAGGAGGAGCGCGCGCTCGGCCTCGCGATCACCGCCGAGCAAATTGCCGAGCTCGAAGCCCACGCGCTCGACATCGATTTCGCGGCCGCCGAGCGCTTCGAGAAGCAACTGCGTCACGACGTGATGGCGCACGTGCACGCGTACGGCGAGCAATGCCCGAAGGCGCGCGGGATCATCCACCTCGGCGCGACGTCGTGCTTCGTCACCGACAACTCCGAGCTGGTCCAGATGCGCGACGGGCTGCGCATCCTGCGCGGCGAGCTGGTGAGCACGATCGCGAAACTCGCGGGCTTCGCGCGCGAGCACCGCGCCCTCGCCACGCTCGGTTTCACGCACTATCAGCCCGCGCAGGCGACGACCGTCGGCAAGCGCGCGTGTCTGTGGATCCAAGACCTCGCGCAGACGCTCGAAGAACTCGACCACGCCGAAGCGACGCTGCGTTTTCGCGGCATCAAGGGCGCGACCGGCACGCAGGCGAGCTTCATGGAGCTGTTCGACGGCGATCACGCCAAGGTGCGCGAGCTCGACGCGCGCATCACGCGCGCCTTCGGCTTCGACAAGACCTTCGGCGTCACCGGCCAGACCTATCCGCGCCTCGCGGATTTCCGCGTCGCGCAGGTGCTGTCGCAGATCGCGCAAGCCGCGCACAAGTTCGCGACCGACGTGCGCCTGCTCGCCAATCGCAAGGAGCTCGAGGAGCCCTTCGAGGACAAGCAGATCGGTTCGTCGGCCATGCCGTGGAAGCGCAATCCGATGCGTTGCGAGCGCATGTGCGCGCTGTCGCGTTTCGTGATCAGCCTGCTCGACAATCCGGCGCACACTGCCGCGAACCAGTGGTTCGAACGCACGCTCGACGATTCAGCGAACCGCCGGCTCGCGATCAGCGAGATGTTCCTCGCCGCCGACGCCGTGCTGCAGCTGTACCTGAACGTCGCGAGCGGGCTCGTCGTGTATCCCGGCGTGATCCGGCGCAACCTCGACGAGGAGCTGCCCTTCCTCGCGAGCGAGCAACTGATGATGGAGGCGGTCAAGGCCGGCGGCGATCGTCAGGAGATCCACGAAGCCTTGCGCGTCCATTCGCGCGAGGCGGCGCGCATCATCAAGGTCGAGGGCGGTCGCAACACGCTGCGCGAACGCCTCGCCGGCGATCCGGCCTTCGCCAAGGTCGCAGCGCGCATCGACAGCTTGCTCGAACCGGCGCGCTTCGTCGGTCGTGCGCCGCAGCAGGTCGACGAGTACTTGCGCGACGAGATCGCGCCGCTGCTCGATCGTCACCGCGCGTGTCTCGGTGTCGAAGGCCGCGTCGAACTTTGACGGTGGCATGGCTCGGCGCGCCGGCGCGCGGTCGGTGTTGCTCGCCGTTGAAAAAAAACTCGGCCGAGGTCGAACGCAAACGAGCGCCGCTGCGCCGCCCGCGAAGGTGCGTATGCGGCCACGCCGACCGTTTCCGCGCCGTATTCCTGCGTGCTGCGGGCCACGCCGCTGCGCGTTCCCCCGTGCCCGAGCGCAGCTCCTCGACCGAAGGACCCAGCGCGACATGGAAACGGATTCCAGCTCGCCCTTGCTTCGGCTCCACGATCTTGGGATCACGTTCGCGCACGTGAGCGGCGCGGCGGCAACCGCGGACCGCTTCACGACGCAAGCACAGGCTCCGCTTCCGTTCACGCCATCGGACTGCCGATGAGGGGCCGTCCCCGCTCCCACGAACGACGTTCGACCCACAACCCCCCGAACGAACTGTGACCGCCCCCGGTATTCCCAACGAGTTCGTGCTCTCGACCTCGTGCTTCGGGACGAGGCTCAAGACCATCGAAGACCAGGCCTTCGCCGCGGTCGCGATGGGTTTCCGCCAGATCGAGCTCGGCATGACGGATTCGCCGCCGACGCTCACCGGTTTCGAGGACACGCGTCGCGAGACCGGCGTGCGCGTCTCGTCGGTCGTGTCGGGCTGTCTCAAGCCGATGACCGAGAAGCCCGCGTGCCAGATGCTCGCGAGCGCCAACAACGACGAGCGCGAGCAAGCGCTCGGCTCGGTGCGCCGTCACATTCAACTCGCGCAGCGCCTCGCCGCGCCGACGGTCGTGTTGCGCGGCACCTCGGTCGCCGACGTCAAGCTGCGCCACGAAGCCGAAGTGCTGCACGTCAAGTTGAGCAAGGACGGGCTGACCGAGGAACTCGCGGAGGAGATCCGCAGCTTCGTGCAGCGCGTGCAGAAGAAGGGTCATCGCCAGCTCGAGCACCTGTGCCGCGCGTTGCACCAGTTGATGGGCGAGTTCCCGGCGACACGCATCGCGATCGAGCCCGGTCTGCACATCGACGACTTGCTCAGCTTCGAAGCGACGGGCTGGGTGCTCGACGACCTCGCCAAGCGCGGACTCGGCTACTGGCACGACGTCGGCCGCATCCACATGCGCCAGAAGTCCGGCCTACCCGGCCAAGGCCGCTGGCTCGAGGCCTACTCCGCCCGCATGGTCGGCGTGCACTTCCAAGACGCGGCCGGCGACGAGTACCAGATGCCGCCCGGCACCGGCGAGGTCGACTTCAAGCTGATCGCCGAATATGTCCCCAAGAACGCCGCGCGGGTGCTCGAGATCAACCAGCGCCACGGCCGCACCGAGATCCTCGGCGCCGTCCAGTTCCTCACCGCCCTCGGTTTCTAGTTCTGCCCCCGGCCCCTTGCCAAAGCGCTCTCGACCGGTATCTTCTTGCCCCTCCTGGCGCCGCAAGGCGCACCGATTCTGCGGGCGTAGCTCAGT
>CAYHRR010000557.1:0-3007 GCA_964358875.1 uncultured Planctomycetaceae bacterium
GAGCTGAAGGTCCCGTTGCCGTTGCCGCGGAACCAGTCGACCGCGTAGCCGCCGCCTTCGCTTGCCGCAGCGAGGTCGAGCGTCCCGTTGCCGTCGAAATCGCCGGTGACGCAAGCCACCGGAGGAGTGGCGAGCGTCGAGACGTTTCCCGCGGCGTTGAAGCCGCGCAGGTGGTCGTTCAAATAGACGCGAATGCCGTGCTGCGCCCAGCCATAGGTCGTGATCGCCAGGTCCGGCCAAGTGTCCCCGTTGAAGTCGCCGACTCCGACGCCCCAACAGGCCGAGTGGACGAAGCTCGCGTTCGTGCCGAAGTCCCCTGCGCCGTCGCCGAACAGCACGTTGACCTTGCCGCCGCCTTGAAAGCCCTCGGTCGTCACGACGATGTCGAGGTTGCCGTCCTTGTCGAAGTCCTCGATCGCCGATTGCACCGGGTGGGGGTCGCCGAGGTCGTAGTCGAGGCGCGGAAGGAACGGAACATTTTGCGCGAGCGCCGTCGCGCCGAGTGCGAGCAACGCCGACGCGCTGCGGAGGGTGAAGGTCGGAACGGAACGCGCGGAGCGAAAGTGCTGCTGCATGGTGTCGAAGTGGGCGTGGTGTTGTTCGTGCGGCAAGGATCGAAGACGCGCGGCGCGCGCGAAGCAGTCCCCGCGCGCGCCTGAAGTCGATCAGGATCGTCGTGCGCCGCCTCGACGGGCGTGCAGCGCAACAAACCTCGCTGCAAAACTATTCCACTGTCGCGCACCTCGGCGTGACGAGTTCATCAGGTCGACCGAGATCGCAGCGCAGCGGCCGCGATCTACGCACATGTGCGCTCGCTCGCGCTACTGCACCGTGAACGGAAGTGCGAGCGGCGCCGCGAGTGTGACTCCGGCGGTCGAACGCAGCGACGGATGCAGTTCGATCAGCAGAGCGCCGCTCGCCCAACCGCCGGCGGGCGGCGGAACGACGAGCTGACTGTTCTGCACGAAGGCAGCGACGTTGACGGTCGCGCCGAGCGCGTTGCGCGCGCGCACCGTCTGCGACGAAACCGAAAGGCCGTCGAGCGTCCCGCCGCCAAACGCGAAGCGCAGCGTCTGATTCGCGGCGATGCTCGCGGCGACCGTCGGCGTCGAACTCACGGCGCGGAACAGCGCCGCGAGCGGCGTCGCTTCGCGTCCAGGTGCTCCGCCGAACGGCGCGCCGAAGGGACCTGCGTCGGCTGGGCCGCCGTTCGTCGGCATGCCGGCGGCGTTGCCCGACGACGTCGGCGAGAGCGCGTAGTTCTCCGTCGCAACTCCCGCGCTGTCGTAGCGCACGACCAACGCCGGCAGCGGCAGCGCCGTCGGTGTCGGAGCGACGCTGACGCGGTCGCCGGCGCCGAGCGCGAGCACGGCGCGCAATTCGCCGTCGTCGGCGAACTCCACGTGATCTCCCGGCGCGAGTTGCGTCGCCGCGTCGAGCGTGATCTGTGTTCCGTCGAAAGCCGTAGCGCGACCGTAGAGGATCGGCGCGCGCTCGAACGGCGGCGCGAACGTGTCGACTGCCACGACGTCGAAGTGCTGGCGCACGTTGGTCCACGGCGCGGGTTGCAACCACGCGATCGACGACGTGATGCTCGAAGCGAGCACTTCACTCGTCGCACCGCCGGCACCATTGCCCGCGACGACGCAGTGACTCGCCACGTAGGGAACTTGGCCGCCCGCAGCGCGAATGCCGAAGCCGAGATTGCCGACGAAGGCCGAAGCCGAGATCGTCAACCACGACGGCGTGGTCTCGCTGGTCACGTTCAAACCGTGTGCGCCGTTGGACGAACACGACACGCGGTGGACGAAGGCCGAGCAGGTCGAGTCGAGGTCGAGCTTGATGCCGTCGCCCTTGTTCGCGCGCGCGCTGCAGCCGCGCACGACGATGTCGGCGCTCCAACCCGCGACGAGCTCGAAATCGATGTCGAGGTTGAGGCCCGACATCGAATTGGGCACGAGCGCGTTGCCGTTGGCTTCGAAGCGCGAGTTCGCGATCTCGACCTCGTAGTGTCCGCCCGCCGCGCCGAGTTGCAGCGGAGGAACCATGTCACAGTCGAGGCCCTCCTGTCCGTTGCCGGAGAACACGCTGTCGTGCACGCGCAAGCGCACCGGCACTCCGTCCGGCGCGACCAAGCCGCCGCAGTCGAAGCCTTCGAATCCGTTGTTCGCGCAGCGCGTAGCTTCGACCCACAAATCGAAGGCGCCGTCGACCGACACGCCCTCGGCGCCGTTCGACGAAATGCGACAACCGGCGATGCGCACGTCGAAGGCGCGATCGAGCGCGATCGAGCGCACGCGCATGCCGCGGCCTTGGCAGTCTTCGATGACGAGCGAACGCAGCTCGGCCGAGGCTTGGTCGATGTCGACGCCGAAGGGCGCGACGCCTGCGCCGTCGAGCGTGCAGCCGTCGAGCACCGCACCGGGCTCGCCGCCGAGGATCTCCACGAGCGCAGCTCCAGCGCGTCCGTTCAAGCGCGTTTCGTGCGCTTGCGGATCGCGCGCGGCGAGCGCGAAGCTCGCATCGAAGCCGCCGTAAACGTGCACGCCCGGCCACAGCGGCACGGCGACATCCGTGTAGGAACCCGCCGCGATCCACACGTTGCCGCCGCCTTGCGCGAACGCTTGCAGCGCGGCATCGATCGGATCGCGATACGCGAGCGCGGGCGTCGAACCATTCGGCGTCACAGCGACACTTGCTGCGTCGACGTAGATCGGCGCCGCCGGCCGCGCGACGAGCACCGTGCCGCTCGGCGTGTAACCGCCGGCTCCGTCGTCGAGCGCGAGTCCGAAGAAGCGCTCGACACCGTTGCTTTGCCCGCTGAATTCGCGACTTCCGTCGCCCGTAGCCGTGGCCGCCGGAACTCCGACGTACACGCTGTTGCGATCGGCGCCGGCGAACAACGCGATCGCGAGCGGCGCACCGTCGGCGTCGACCGCGCGCCACGCGATGCGGATCGTCGCATCGCCCGCGCCGGCCGCAACGAGTCCGGCCGTGCGCCGCATCG
>CAYHRR010000558.1:0-3000 GCA_964358875.1 uncultured Planctomycetaceae bacterium
GCCCGCCAAAGTCTGCAGCGTCCCGTACACACCGTTGCCCGTGTTGTGCAACGTGATGTCGGTGAAGGCGCCGAGAGTCACCTGCCAGTTCAGGCCGTAAATGTCGATGTCGTTGTCGTTGTCGCAGTCGCCCATTTCCTGCTCGTAGTGCCCCAAACCTGTCGAGTAGCCCGCAGGAAAGGTCGTGCCGGTCATGTCGCGGAAGCCGAGCGCGCCCTGTTGCACGAGCCGATTCTGGTACATGCGCGGCTTCTCGTTGCGACCGCCGTGGAGGATGTCGAGGTCGAGGTCGCCGTCGATGTCGCCGACGTCGATGTCGAGCGCGGAGCTGGCCACGTCGCAATTCGCTCCAGTCGTGTTGGTGGTATTCGTCGACTGCGTGCCCTGGCACCACAAACCGGGATTGCCGTCACTGATGTCCTCGCCGCTCAGGCGATAACCCGACGGATTGAATTCGTCGAACAAGCCCGCACCGTTGTTGAGGAAGATGCGCGTCGGCGCCAAACCGCTGAGCGCCGCGCCGTAGGACGAGTGGACGAGGTCCGTGTCGCCGTCGTTGTCCATGTCGCCGAAATCGCAGTCGCACGAAAAGTCGATGAAGCCTCCGCCCGGCAAAATCAGCGCGGCGTCGATCGAAGTCGGCACGACGTTGAGGCTGTTCCAGCGCGTCGTCGTCTGGTCTTGGTAGTAGCCGGCCGTGCCGCCCTGCACGCCGCCCATGTTGATCCACCAACGATTCGTTTGGTTGGTCTGGGTCGAGGTGTTCGAGACGTAGATGTCCAGGTCGCCGTCGTGGTCGACGTCGGCGAACTCGATGTCGCGCCCGTCGGTCATGATCCCGGGAAACTGCGTCGACGTGCGATCGGTGAACCAGCCGACGGTGCCGCCTTGCGCGTGGCCGTTGTTTATCCAGATGTCGCTCTGATCGTCGCCGAGGTCGCCGCCTTGCGCGAAGATCGCATCGAAGTCGCCGTCGCCGTCAACATCGCCGAAGTCGACGTTCTCCGTGTAGCCGTTGCTCGGCGGCATCTGCGCGTTCGCGTGTTGGAACGCTTGTGCATGGGCGGGCGCGGCGCTGACCACGGTGAGCGCGAACGAAGCGGCGAGGGCGGCAGTGACTCGGATTGCGTTCATGATCTCGATGGTGCTGAACAACTGCGAAGGTCGAGCGCTTGGAGCGCCACCGCCCGAAGGCGCCGCGCGCAGTCGAGGCGACGCGACTTCGCTTGCGCCAAGTCGACCGCGTATCCCGCTGCGCGAGAACGGAGCCTTGAGTCCGTTCCGCTGCGCGGAAACTGTAGCTGGTCCCGGTCGGATCGCGCGAGACCTCGCACGCGAATCGACGCGGACCGGCGCCGTCTTCGCGGCAGTTTTATCGCGCCGGCAAGGCAACGAGCGCGGGTGAGCGACGCCCTTGAACCGAGCAGCGCGTCAAAGCATCCAGGTGTCTCGGCGTAGCGCGATCGCGTCGCGTGCGCGTTCGTCGTGCGCATGTTCGTCGTGCGTGTTCGCCGTACGCGCGGCCATCGCGCGCCTGGGCCGAAACGCGCCGTCAGCGCGTGCCGATGCGCCGCTCGATCAACACGCCGATCACGAACAACAGGCCGCCGATGAACAGCCCCTTGAACTCCGTCTGCATCGAAGCGAGGCCCTCGTCGGCGAAGCCTTCGCTCATCGAAATGAACACGCCGGCGAGCACGACGACCATGCCGACGCCTTCGAGCGCCTTGGCGAACCACCACAACGAACTGCGCTTCATCACTGCACGCCGCCCGCGCGCAGTTGGCGCAGCGCGGCCTCGGCGATGCGTTCCGTCGTCAACGTCGAGGTGTCGGCGTCGGGCTTGTACGAGCAATAGTCGGGCGCGCTGCTGACGACTTTTTCGCCCAGCCCGTAGAGCTCGATCTCCGCCGCCGATGTCGGCGCGAAGAACGCGACGCAGCGCACGTTGCGGGCGAGCGCGACGTGCAGCGCGAGGCTGTCGCTGGTGATCAACAAGCGGCACAGGCCGATCAAGGCCGCGAAATCGAGCAAGGCGTTGTCGACGCCCGAGTCGGCGAGGCGCACGCGCGTGCACAGCGCTTGCGCGATCTGCACGTTGCGCTCGCGCTCGTCCTGACCTCCGAACAGCACGAACGTCGCGCGCGCGCCGAGCGCGGCATCGATGCGTTGCGCGACTTCGACGGTGCGCTCGACGGTCAACATCTTCGAATGCCAGCGTCCGCCGGCGCCCGTGTTCAAGCCGATGACCGGACCGTGCGCGCGCAACTCGTAGCGTTGCGCGAATTCAGCCGCGAACTGCTCGTGGCGCGCCTCGATGACGAGACTCGGCTTGCCCATCGGCAGGCCGAGCATCGCGGTCAGGATCTCCGGATGGCTGCGCCGATTGGCGATCTTCAGGCGATCGGCCTCGGCCTTTCCGTGCACCGAAAGCAGCCCCATGTCGAACCACGGCGCGACGTCGGGCGTGTAAGCACGCGTTCCGTCCGCGCGCAGGTAGGCGCCGCTCAAACGCTCGCTGCGCAACGACGTGGCGAGCGCGCACAAGGGCTCCTCGTCATCGAGCGAGATCACGTGCTTCCAGGCATGTTCACCGAGCTGCGCTCGTGCCGCGGCGAAGCTCTCACGCGCCTTCGTGTCGACCGCGACCACCTCGGCGATCAACGGATGGCAACGCACGAGGTCGACAGCGCCGCGCGCCGTCAACCAGACGATGCGCGCGTCGCGATGCAACTCGCGCAGGCCGGGCAGGATCGCGGTCGTGCGCACGACGTCGCCGAGCGCGCCGGTCTTGAGGATCAGGATGCGGTCCACGGCGGGGGTTGTAGTGTCGGACTCGCGCCCGCGCCAACTGGAGCGTCGTTCATCCGCCGGAAACGACGAGCACGAAATCGAGGACGTCGCCGTCGTGGACGAGGTCCGTCGGCGCGAGTCTGTGCCCGTCGCGGAACACGGACGGATGCTCCGGCCGAGCTGCGTCGCGTGCGCGTTCGTCGAGCA
>CAYHRR010000559.1:0-3000 GCA_964358875.1 uncultured Planctomycetaceae bacterium
AGTTCAATCCCTTTCAGGCGATGGCCCAGCGCTTCGACGTCGCCGCCGACAAGCTCGGCCTCGACGATGGTCTGCGCGAGGTGCTGCGCACGCCGGACAAGGAACTGACCGTCGCGATTCCGGTGACGATGGACAACGGCAAGTTGCGCGTCTTCACCGGCTATCGCGTGCAGCACAACTTTTCGCGCGGTCCGTGCAAGGGCGGCATCCGCTACGCGCCCGACGTGCACCTCGACGAAGTGCGCGCGCTCGCCGCGTGGATGACTTGGAAATGTTCGGTCGTCGACGTGCCCTTCGGCGGCGGCAAGGGCGGCGTGATCTGCGATCCGCGCGAACTGTCGAAGGGCGAGCTCGAGCGCATCACGCGCCGCTACACGACCGGAATCATGGACATCCTCGGACCGGAGCGCGACGTGCCCGCGCCGGACGTCAACACCAACGAGCAGACGATGGCGTGGGTGATGGACACGTGGTCGATGCACGTGCGCCGCACCGAAACCGCGATCGTCACGGGCAAACCGCTGGCGCTCGGCGGTTCGAAGGGCCGCACCGAAGCGACGGGCCGCGGCGTGATGATCGTCACGCGCGAGGCGCTCAAGAAGCTCGGCCTGCGCCCGGAAAACACGCGCGTCGTCGTGCAAGGCTCGGGCAACGTCGGCGGCCTCGGCGCGATGCTGCTCGCGCGCGAAGGCATGAAGGTCGTGTCGATCAGCGACATCTACGGCGCGATCCACAATCCCAAGGGGCTCGACGTCCCCGACGTGTTGAGCTGGCTCAAGACGCACAAGAAGCTCGAGGGCTACTCGAAGGCCGAGCACTTGCCGAACACCGCGCAGCTCGAACTCGACTGCGACGTGCTCGTCCCCGCCGCGACGGAAAACCAGATCACCTCGAAGAACGCCGAGCGCATCAAGGCCAAGCTGATCGTCGAGGGCGCCAACGGCCCGACGACGGTGCTCGCCGATCAGATCCTCGATCGCCGCGGTGTGATGGTCGTGCCCGACATCTTGGCCAACGCGGGCGGCGTGACGGTTTCCTACTTCGAGTGGGTGCAGGACCGCGCCGGCTATTTCTGGACCGAGGAAGTCGTCAACTCGCGCCTCGAGCAAGTGATGACGAGCTCGTTCGCAGCCGTCGATGAAACCGCGCGCAAGCACAACACGTCGATGCGCATCGGCGCCTACATCCTCTCGGTCGGCCGCGTGGCCAACGTCTACCAACTCCGCGGCACCTACGCCTGAGATCGGAAAACAACATGGCGACGGATCTTCGCTCTTCGACGACCCCCCCGCTCGAGAGCGAGAATCCGTTCGCCGCGATGATGAGCCGCTTCGACGAAGCGGCGCGCCTCGCGTCGATCGACAGCGGCGAGTACTCGATCCTGCGCAAGCCCGACCGCGAGATCACGGTCGCGGTGCCGGTGCAGCTCGACGACGGCCGCATGGTGGTGCTCGACGGCTGGCGCGTGCAGCACAACACGGGTCTCGGCCCGTACTGCGGTCCGCTGCGTCTCGACGCCGGGCTCAAGCTCGACGACCTGCGCGCCTTGGCCGGTTGGATGACTTGGAAGTGTGCCTTGCTCGGTGTTCCGTTCGGCGGAGCGGCGGGCGGCATCGCCATCGATCGTGAGGCCTGCTCCGTGGGCGAGCTCGAGCGCGCGGTGCGGCGCTACGTTGCGAACTTGCTCGACGTGATCGGTCCCGATCGCGACGTGTTCTCGCCCGAGAAGGCGCGCGACGAGAACGTGATGGGTTGGGTGATGGACACGGTGTCGATGCATTCGCGCCACACCACCAATTCGGTCGTCACCGGCAAGCCGACGGTGCTCGGCGGCACGCGCCACCACGAGGACGCGACCGCGCACGGTTTGTACGACGTGATGAAACGCGCGGCGGAACGCGCGCAGCTCGGCAACGAGCGCAAAGGTCCGAGCGTGATCGTGCAAGGAGCCGGCCTCGTCGGCGGCAACCTCGCGCGCATCCTGCACGACTGTGATTGGCGCGTGATCGGCATCTCGGACGTCAGCGGCGGCGTCTACAACCCGGCGGGCATCGACATCCGCGCGCTGCTCGCGCAACGCGGCGAGCGCGGCACGCTGGCCGAGATGCACGGGCATTTCGAGCACGTCACCGACGACGATCTGCTGACGCGGCCGTGCGATGTCCTCGCGCCGTGCGCCGTCGCCAACGCGATCACGGCGCGCAACGTCGAGCGCATCGCGCCGAGCTTGGTCATCGAAGGCGCGCACGGCGCGGTTTCCTTCGCGGCCGATCAGGTGCTCGGCGAGCGCGGCATCGTGGTCGTGCCCGACATCCTCGCGCGCGGCGGCGACACGCTGGCCGGCTACTTCGAGTGGGTGCAAAACCGCATGGGCTATGCGTGGCAGGACGGCGACGTGCTGCGCCGCCTCGAGCGCTTCCTCGGCGACGCCTGGCAGAACGTCACGCAAGTCGCCGACGCCCGCGCCGTTTCGCTGCGCACCGCAGCGAACATCGTCGCCGTCACGCGCGTCGCGGCGGCCGACAAGTTGCGCGGCATCTACGCCTGACGTGCGGCGCTCTCTATCGGACCCCTTTCGTCGAAGGAGCCCTGCGCCTCCGACGTCGCGTCGCAGGATTGAGCATGCGGCCGGCAGGAGCGCGGCTCGAAGCGAAACTTCGGCCACCCCGGTGCCGATAGGTGCGCCGGCACCGTCATGACTTGGGAAGCTTGGTTCACGCTCGCCGTCTTGGCGGTGATGGTCTACGCGCTGGCGCGCAACCTCGCCTCCGACATGGTGATGCTCGCCGCGGTCGCGGTGTTCATGACTGCCGGACTGTTCTCGGAGAAATTCCCGAGCCCGAACAAACTCGTCGCGGGTCTCGGCAACGAAGCGTTGGTGACGGTCGCGGTGCTGTACGTGGTCGTCGCCGGTTTGTCGCGCACCGGCGCGATGAGCTTGGTCACGCGGCCCTTGCTGCATGGCGTGAAATCGGTCGGTGCGGAGCAATTCCGCTTGAT
>CAYHRR010000560.1:0-2996 GCA_964358875.1 uncultured Planctomycetaceae bacterium
CGCGCGCCGGCACGTTTGATCTGGCGCCGCAAGTGCGCTTGTAGCGCTCCACGCCGGCGCAGTCGCCGCGCGCAACACATCTCTCCGGCTCGGTCGACGCATGCGGCGATTCTCGGCGCGCGACACCGCGCTGTCCACGGCGCTCTGCGACGACTGTCACCGAACTCGCGCGCTTGGAGCACTCGCGCGTGCACTCGAAGGCGTGCGTGCGATCGCTCGCGGCGCGCTTCCCGCGCCTGCGGCGAGTGCGTGTGCGCGACGAATACCACGGCGCGACGGAGTCCTCCACTCGCTGGGCGCTGTGACGAGCGCGGCGCTTCGAGCGCGTCCGTTTCACTGCGCGCCCCGCAGCATCTCGCGCAAAGCTCTGCGCTCGCGGCGCACCGAATTTCGTGGAACGCTCGAGCCACCGGCGTGCCGCGCGGAATGCGAGCGCCGACCGGCGGGTCGAACCGCGACGCGAAATGACGCTTGCCCGCGCCATGTCTCGCCACCACAGTGGCGCGATGCCGTTGACCGTGCTGCACCTTTGCTCGCTGACCAAGCGCAACGGAACCGTGCACATGGCGAGCCGCCTGTGCCGTGCGCTCGCGGCTGCCGGACACACGGTCATCGTCGGCGTACGCGACGGATCGAAGCTCGCCGAATGGACCGCAGATGCGGGCGTCGAAGCTCTGGACGCTCTCGAATTGCGCAGCGGCTTCGAACCTCGCGCCTTGGCGCGCGACGTGCGGCGCTTGCGCGCGTTGATCCGCGAACGCTCGGTCGACGTCGTCCACGCTTGGCAGTCGGCGGAAACCTACGTCGGCGCCGTCGCCGTGATCGGAACGCGCGCGGCGTTGGTGCGCACACGCTCGATCACCAAGCCGATGCGCGCGCACTTCGGTCGACCGCTGCTGCATCGCGTCGTGCGCGCGACCTTCGCGACCTGCACGCGCATCGAGGAGCAAGTGCGCGCGTCCGGTGTTCCCGCCGCGAGCGTGCATCCCTTGGTCGAGGGCGTCGATTCGGCTCGTTTTCGGCCCGATTCCGCTGCGCGCGCGCTGCGCGCCGAGCTCGGTCTGCCGAGCGACGCCCATGTCGTCGTCAACGTCGGTCGCCTCGAAGCCGTCAAGGGCCAAGCGCACTTCGTCGCCGCGCTCGCACAACTTCCTGAGCACGTGTACGGCGTGATCGCCGGTGAAGGCAGCGCGCGCGGCGAACTCGAGGCGTTGCGCGCGCGCTTTGGACTGGAGCGACGCCTGCTCTTGCTCGGCAAACGCGCCGACATTCCACGCGTGCTCGCCATGAGCGACACCTACGCGTTGACGAGCATCGGTTCCGAGGGATCGAGCCGCGCGACGCTCGAAGCCCTTGCCTGCGGATTGCCGGCCGTTGCTTCCGACGTCGGCATGTTGCCCGACATCGTCATCGAAGGCCGCACGGGCGTGCTCGTGCCGCCGGCGAACGCCGACGCACTCGCGAGCGCGCTGCGACGACTCGTCGAGCGACGCGAGCTCCACCGTGCGCTTGCGAACGGCGCGCGTGCCCTCATCGAAGCCGAGCGCACCGAGCGGCACATGCTCGCGAGCGTCGAGGACGTCTACTACGCAATCGCCGAACGCGCGCCGAACCGAGGTGTTCAGTGAGCGCCGACCCTACGCACGCTTGGAACGCCGCGACGCGCTTTCTCCACTGCGATGCGGACTCGCTCGATGTAGTGCGAGCGCTGGTCGCGCGCGGTTGCGACAACGTGCTCGCACTCGCGCGGCCGGAACAGGCGATTCGTCTGCGCGAAGAGGCCGGCGCGCTCGCGCCGAAGCTGCAGCCTTGGCGTCATCTGCATCAAGCGCTGTCGAACAACGCCGACGTGCTCATTCTGTCGGGCGAGGCGCGCGACATCTTGTGGAGTCGTCGGTCGTTGAAGCACGTGCGCCAGATCGCGGTGCAGCCCACGGCGAAACTGCGCATCGCCTTGCTCGCGCGCCGCGTCGCCGGTTTGCTCGAGCCGCGCGGCACGTTCGAACTCGCGGGACAACGCTGGTCGCTCTACGACGTGCTCGGCAAGCGCAAGGTGACGCCGCGCTTCTACGTCTCCGAGGAATTCGGCCTCGAGCGCCTTTTCGCCGCACTCGAAAGCCGCCGCGTGCGCTGGCTCGTGCTGCGGTGGTGGGAAGGCTTGCCGGAACGAGCCTCGGGCGACGTCGACATGCTCGTGCACGACGACGACGTTCCCGCGTTCATCGAAGTGCTCGGCGGTCGCGTCGGAACGCTTCCACTCGACGTTTACGCCGTGCACGGTTCGCGCGGCATGGCCTTCGGCGGTGCCTGTTATTACCCGAGCGATCTCGCCAAACGCATGCTCGAACAGAGCGAGCTCAACGCGCGCGGCGTGCGCATCCCCTGTCGCGAGGACGCCTTTTTCTCGCTCGTTTTCCACGCGCTGTACCACAAGGGTCCGAAGTCGGGGCTCGCGACGGCGCAGGCCGACGTCGAGGTGGAGAGCGCGCCGAAGCACGACTTCGCGACTCTGCTGCCGGCGCGCGCGCGTGAGCTCGGACTCAGCGTCGAACCGACGATGGAAGCACTCGATCAACTGCTCGCGCAGCATGAGTGGCGCCCGCCGCACGACACGCTGCGCAAGTGGTCGAACAAAAACGCTTGGGTGCGCGCGCGTTGGTTCAAGGACGCGGCGCACAAAGAGCGGCCCGGTTGGTGCGTGTTCGTCGTGCGCCGCCGCGCGCTCGAACGAGGGCTCGTCGACGCAGTCGAGCGCGAAGTCCGGTCCCACGGCTTCCACGTGCTCGCCCGCCAAATTCTCGACGAAAACGCGGCGGAGCGCTTTCGGCGCCACGCGCGCGGCGGCAATTGGGGCAAGGACGAATACCCCGTCGACGGCGGCTCGCCCGCGCTGTTCTTGATCGCCTTCGATCCCGCGCCGACGCGTGTGCGCCGCCGTTTTGCGCGCCGCTATCCCGACATGGACAACGGCCGCATCGTCGCCAAGCGAGCGATCC
>CAYHRR010000561.1:0-2992 GCA_964358875.1 uncultured Planctomycetaceae bacterium
ATCCGGCGCTCTTCGAGGAGCCTGTGAAGTTCCACCGCCCCGATCCTGCTAACGCGATCGAGCGGAAGATCCGCGATCAGTTCCTCAACAACTGAACGCAATTCGCGCTCGCTCAGCGCGGTGCGAGCACGCCTTCGCGAGCGAGGCGTTCGCGGCACAGCCAAGCCAAGTCGCGATCGGCGACGAGCGGCACGAAGCGACCGCGCGCGCGGCGCGCCTCGATTTCGAGCGCATTGCACAGGCGCCGCAAACGCTCGCGGTAGCGCGTGACCGTGTTCGCATCGAGCACGAGGTCCTGCACCTCGTCGGTTTCGCAGTCCGTCAAGCGATAGGCGCCGCCATGCTCGGGCGCGTCCTCGCTGCGCGCGAGCACCTGCACCAGCGCGAGCGCGCCCGCGCTCGAACCCAAGGGGCGCACGAGATCCGCTGCGTCGTGCGGGAACAGAAAGTCGCTGAGCAAAATGCGGATCGCACCGTGGCGCAGCAGTCCGCCGGCCGCGCGCAGCGCTTCGTCGAAGGGTTCGCGCGCATCGAACTCGAGACCGCCGTGCTCCAACTCGTCGAGCGGCACGAAGCGAGGTCGCGCCGCAACGCGCACGATGACGGGCAGCGCGCCGCTTTCGAGCGCGGCGTGCGCGAGCAGCGCGGTGAGGTCGCACACGAGTTGCTCTTTCGCGGCGTCGATCGCCATCGAGCGCGAGGCGTCGACCAGGATCTCGACGCGCGGCAAGACCTCGGCGCGCCACTGCCGCACCATCAGTTGATCGGTGCGCGCCAACGCCCGCCAATCGACATGACGCACGTCGTCGCCCGGCGCGTAGGCGCGTCGATCTTGGAACTCCAAGCTCGCGCCGACGCCACGCGCCATGCGCTCACCTGCGGCGCCGCGCGGCGGAGTCTCGTCGAGCGCGAGCTTCCACAACTCGCTCTGACGCAGCGCTTCAGCTCGCGGGATCGGCACGCTTGGAACCCCTCGCGGCCGAAGCGCGCAACACCTCGCGAATGCCGACGATCGCGCGCGGCGCGTTGAGCAGGAGACTCAAGGCAGCGACGGCCGCCAATCCGAAGCATGCGACGAGGACCGTCGTTTCGCCGCCCGGACTCTTCAGCCTCTCGAAGCGTGCGAGCACGTAGATGGGATTGAGCGGGTGCTCGAAGTCACTCCAGTCCTGGACCTCGAGGAACAAGCCGAGCAACGCGGGAGCGATGACCGAAATCGGTACGGCGAAGACAACGGCCAAGCGCACCATCGAGCGCGCGAATGCGGAACGTACGAAGAAGGCGGCGATGCCGGTCGGCAGCAGGAGATACAGCGCGAGGTAGCCGTAGATCACGGCGACGAAGCCCAGCGCATTCCAACGGTCACCTGGCCCCGTGGATCCGAAGGCGAGCGCGCCTAGCGTGCCGAGCAGCGCGAGCAGCGCGTGCAGCGAAAACAGCAACACGCCACGACCTCCGCCCGGCAGGAACGGCGTTGCGAGCAACGCCAGGACGCGCGAGCGCGGCGCGTGGTGCGTGACACGTCGGCCCAGTTCCTCGGGCTCGCTCAAGAAGAACAGCCACAGCAATCCGCACACGCAGGCCGCTGTTGCTTGGCAGACCATGATCGTCTCGATTCCGCCGAACTGCGACTGCAGCCACGCGCTCCACACCGTTGCGGCGAGCACGACCACCGTGCACATCACGCGCATCGGCGTCGAACGGTTCTCTTCGTCGTGCGCGAAGCGCGCCATCGCGATCGCAGCCGCGATGGCCGAGGCGACGAGCATCGCGGTGAGGTAGCCCGCGACAAACGACTGACCCGCGGCGTCGGCGAGGAGCTGCGGTTCCTCGGTCAAGGCGTAGCTCATGCCGAAGGCCATGCCCCAGGCGGCGACGAGTCCCAACCCGAACAAGGCCATCAGGATCACGCGCGCGATCTTCACTGTCGCGAGGCTCGACAGCGCGATGCCGACGAGCGACAGCGCGACGCACGTGGCGATCGAGCACGTGATCATCACGGCGATCGCGGTCAGGTCGACGCCGTTCAGCAGGAACGCGAACACGAGGAACGGCCCGAAAGTCGAGTAGTACAAGAGCGCCTGGATCAGCGCCGAGGTCAGCTTCCCGTTGACGATCTGACGCGGCTTGAGGTTCGAGATCACCAGCAAGTCGTAGGTGTTCTCGTCCCACTCCGCGCTCGTCGACAAGAACGCGCTCAGCGGCACGAAGCCGTGCACGGCGGCCATCAGCACGCCGAAGATCGCCAGGAAAAAGGGCTGGCCCGCACGCTCGAGCGAGCCGCTGATCGCCGCCGACGACACGACGGTCAATCCGATCAAGGTCGCGGCCGAAAGCGTCAGCGCGAACAGGATGCGGAAGTAGCGGCCGCGCAGCGCTTGGCGCACTTCCTTGACGAGGATCGGATTGAGTCGATCGTCGACGCGCTTGCGCTCGATGGCGACGGCAGCGACGGAGCTCATCGCGCGCCGCCTTGGAGTGAGTTCATTGAACGCGGCCCTCGGTCAAGCTCAGGAAGATGTCTTCGAGGTTCGTTTCGCGCAGCGTGAGCTCGACCGGCTTGAGGCCCGCCGCGACCAACGCTTCGAGCAAGACGGCGACTTCCTCCTGCGTGCCTTCGAAATCGAAGGACACGCCGAGGGGTTCGCGTCGCACCGCGGCGATGTGCGGCCGTTCGAGCAGCACGCGCTCGCTGTGCTCCGGACCGGCGAGCGCGCGCAAATACAGGCGCATCTTCGGCGTCACGCTCTTGATGATGTCCGCGACGGTGCCGCTGCCGCGCACCTTGCCGCGTTCGATCACGGTGACGCTTGTGCACATCTCGGAGAGCTCGGTGAGGATGTGCGACGACAACAAGATCGCCTTGCCCATCTGCGCCAGCGCCTTGACCAACTCGCGCAATTCGACGCGCGCGCGCGGATCGAGGCCGGCGGCGGGCTCGTCGAGGATCAACACGGCGGGATCGTGCAGCAAGGTCTTCGCGAGGTGCAGG
>CAYHRR010000562.1:0-2991 GCA_964358875.1 uncultured Planctomycetaceae bacterium
GGCCGCGTCACCTGCGCCTGGCGGATCTCGCCCAGCGTTTCGAGCGCGCCTTCGCCCGCGCGGATCGTCAAGCGGTAGGTGCCCAGCGGCAGATCGACGAAGCGAAAACGACCGAGACCGTCGCTCGTTTGCGGCGGCCAGATGCGCGCGGCGTCGCTGCTCTCTGCGACGAGGATCAGCGCGCCATGCAGCGGAGCTCCACCCGCTTCGAGCAACGTTCCTTCGAGCACTCCGCACTGCAAGCCGACGGCGATGTCTTCGAGCGCGCCCTCGACGTGATCGAGCTGCGCATCTTCGGGCGCGGCGAGATCGGGAAAGTCCGTTCCGGCGGCCCAATTCGGCACGACGGCGACTGAGTAGGCACCGCGCGCGAGGTCCTCGACGAAGAAGAAGCCGCGTGCGTCGCAACGCACGCGTCGTTCGACGGCCGCGCCGAATTCGGCGGGGGAGGTGCGCGGCAGGAAGGCGACCTCGTAGCCCGCGCTGTCGATGCCGACGCTGCCAAGCGGATGCGCGATGCGCCCGCTCAACGGCGCGTAGGCAAGCGTGGGCAAGGATTGCGGCGGCGTGTGCGGCTGAGCGAGCACGAGCTGAAAGTCGGTCGCGCCGGGAAGCGCGCGGTGCAAGCGCGGCGGGCGGCCCCAGACCAGGGCCGCGATTTCGACTTCGGCGTCGCCGAGGCCTTCGAAGGCGAAGGCGCCGCCGGCGTCGCTCGTGGTCCAAAACGGCACGTCGTTCGAGCGCAGGTACAGATCGACGTCGGCCACGGGCACTCCGTCGATGTCGACGACGTGGCCGCGCAATTCGCGCACGCCGAGCGGCGCCGAGAGTTCGGCGAATTGCTGCGGCCGCGTCGGCGCGAAGGCCGGCAGGCTGCGCTCACCGGCGGCGAGGCGCGCGCGCACGAATCCGAAGACCAGCGCGGCGAGCACCGTGAGCGGCAAGAGGATCGTCAGTCGTTTCATGCGCGGCCGAATTCCGGCGGCGCAGGATCCGCCTCGACCGCCCGGCGGACAAGACCGAGACCGGCGCGCAGCCCCAAGTCCGCGCTAGCGACTTCGCCGGACATGCCACCGGCGGGCGCGGCGCGCGGTCCCCGTCGCATCCATAGATGGAGGTCGGCCCGGATGTGCTCGGCGCGCGCGTTGTCGGCGACGGGGGGCGCCTGTAAACTCCTCCGCCCTTTGAAGGTGGAACGCGCCTGCGCGCCACCTCGCGAGGGTTTCAGCCCCGGTTGAGGGCACAGCCCCGACCGACGGGCGAGCGCCCGGATCCTGGACGACCGCCCGGAATGACCGCCGACGCCTCGATGCTCCTCCGCCTCCGCAAGCAACTCCACGACACCGAACTGGCGGCCGTTCTCGGCTTGGCGCGCCAGCTCGGCTACGCGTCGCGCTTTTTGGACGGCGGTCACGAGCTGTTGCAGCTCGACGGCGCGGGGGCGCCCGACCATTGCTCTCGCTTCGAGGACCTGTCCGGCGTCGCGGCGATCCTCGATCCGGGCTCGGCGCGCGAGCGCTTCCACCGCGCGGCCGAACAAACCGACACGGTGATCGCGGTCGGCGCCGCGCGCTTCGGCGGCGGTTCGATCGCGTTGATCGCGGGACCTTGCGCCGTCGAGGTGCCCGAGCACCTGCTCGAAATCGCGCGCGGCGTGCGCGAACGCGGCGCGACGATGCTGCGCGGCGGCGCGTACAAGCCGCGCACTTCGCCCTATTCGTTCCAAGGCTCGCGCGAACGCGGTTTGGAGATGTTGCAGCGCGCGCGCGTCGAAACCGGGCTCGCGGTCGTCACCGAAGTGCTCGATCCGCGCGACATCGACGCCGTCGCCCTGTGCTGCGACGTGCTGCAAGTTGGCTCGCGCAACATGACCAACTCGGCCCTGTTGATCGAACTCGGACGCCTGCGCAAACCGGTGCTGCTCAAGCGCGGTTTCTCCGCCACGCTGCGCGAGTTCCTGCTCGCCGCCGAGTACATCCTGAGCGGCGGCAACGAACAGATCGTGCTGTGCGAGCGCGGCATCCGCGGCTTCGATCCGTCGACGCGCAACGTGCTCGACGTCGGCGCCGTCGCAGCGCTCAAGCGCATGACGCACCTGCCGGTGATCGTCGATCCGTCCCACGCCAGTGGTCGCCCGGAGCTCGTGCGCGCGCTCGCACGAGCAGGCCTCGCCGCCGGCGCCGACGGCGTGATGTGCGACGTCAATCCCTGGCCGAACGAAGCGCACTGCGACGGACACCAAGCCATTTCCCTCGATGAATTCGCGCATATCGCCGCCGATGCGCGCGTGATCGCGACGCTGGACCAGCGCCACGTCGTCACCTGCACCGATCGCTCGGGAGTCCTTCGATGAAGCGTCGTCCGTTCCTCGCCGGCAATTGGAAGATGAACCTCGACCGCCGCGGCGCGCTCGACCTCGCGCGTTCGCTGCGCGACGCCGTCGGCGCCTTGAACGACCGCGACGTCGCGGTGTTCCCGCCCTTCGTCTATCTCGACGAAGTCGCGCGCGCCTTGTCCGGTTCGTTGATCAAAGTCGGCGCGCAGAACTTGTGCGACGAGAAGAACGGCGCCTTCACGGGCGAGGTTTCGGCGGAGATGTTGGTCGACGTCGGCGCGACCCATGTGCTCGTCGGCCACAGTGAGCGCCGCCACTTGTTCGGCGAAGGCGACGAGCTGTGCAACCGCAAGGTGCAGCGTGCGCTGTCGGTCGGACTCAACGTGATCCTGTGCGTCGGCGAGAAGCTCGACGAGCGCGACGGCGCGCGCACCGAAGCGGTGATCGGCCGCCAGTTGACCGCCGGACTCGCGGGCGTTTCGGCCGACCAACTCGCCAAGCTCACGATCGCCTACGAACCCGTGTGGGCGATCGGCACCGGTCGCAACGCGACGCCGCAACAGGCGGGTGAGGCCCACAGCTATCTGCGCGGCGTGCTCGCCGGTCTGTACGACGAGCGCGCGGCCGGAGCGCTGCGCATCCAATACGGCGGCAGC
>CAYHRR010000563.1:0-2957 GCA_964358875.1 uncultured Planctomycetaceae bacterium
CCACGTAGCAGGCAACATCCCGCAGACCTGCGAGACGTGCCACACGACGAGTGCCTGGCCGATCGCGAACTTCTCGCACGCCGGGATCAGCTCGAACTGCTCGGCGTGCCACATGTCGAACTACCAGACCGCCGTCGATCCCAACCACCTCGGCGCGAACTTCGGCACGACGTGCGAGCAGTGCCACACGAGCACGAGCAACTGGGACCTGGCGCACTTCTCGCAATCGTTCCCGATCACCACGGGCAAGCACAAGAACTTCAACTGCACGTCCTGCCACTTGGTGCCGACCAACTACCAAGCCTTCTCGTGCACGCACTGCCACGCGCATCGCCAGAGCGAGATGAACAGCGAGCACAACGGCGAAACCGGCTACGTGTGGCTGTCGAGCGCGTGCTACTCGTGCCATCCCGACGGGCAAGCGGACGACTGATCGGCGGCTTCGTGCGCACGCCGCTTTGCCACAGCAAGCACCGCCGCTTGTCGAGGGCTGCGCGGCTGCGCTGCGTTTGGAATGAGTTTCCGCATTGCAAGCAGAGCCGTCCTGCCGCGTCGGTTTGGTGGTGCGCCGCGAGGTGGCGCAGTGACGCATGCGATGTCACGGCGAAGTTCGGAGAAGCCCGTACACCTGCCTAGCCAACCCGTGGGATTGGGATATCGTTTGGGAACACTTCGGTCAGGTCTCTCGTCCAGCGCGTCTGAGACGGGTGTCAGTTCAGCCTCCGTTCCGTCGCGGCGCGCCCGCGACGGGGGGAATGCGAAAACCGAACCGGGTTCATCACTTCGACCAAACTCACGAAAGGCACAGGAAACATGTTCATTCGCAATATCGCGTCCCTCGCGCTGCTCGCCGGCGTGGCGACTGCGCAGACGACAGCTGCCGACGCGCCGATTCTCAGCGGTGCCGAGGGCTACTACACCTACGACTGCGCGACGCACACGTTGACGCAGACACCGCCCACGGCGCAGCAAGCGACCACGGGGTACCTCTACAACAACTCGATCGGCGCGATCAACGCCACGCCTGCCTGGTACGTGAACAACGAGTCCGGCACGGTGTACGTGACCTCGCCCGGCCAAATCCCGGCCTCGACGTCGACCGCGCCCTTCACCGGCACGATGGACCGTCACACGGTGTCGTCCTACACCTTCGGATACCGCACGTCGGAACTCGACATCTCGCAGGGCGGCCCCGGCACGACCGTGACGCTGCAATTCTGGGACAACATGCCGTCGACCTGCCCGACGATCGCGGCGCTCGGTACGCCGTTGTACACGGAGACGATCTCCGGCCTCCCCGGCACGCTCGTCGCGAACACGTACCGCGGCATCTTCTTCATCACGGTCATCCCGGCCACGCAGTTCCGCCTCAACGCGGACTCGGACCAGGTGTTCGACAACAACTTCAGCCTCGACGACTTCGGGTTCTCGGTGCAGTTCACGCCGTTGGGCACCTCGACGCTCGCGCAACCGTTCAGCCGCGTTTACGGCGGCGGTTACTTGGCGAGCGCGACGCCGACGAACCAAGGCGACGACACCTACTACAAGAACCCGGCGGGCGTGATCGCTCCCTACTCGGCGACGCAGTCGGCGACGGGACTCGGCGACCACTTCTGGGTGCTCGACTGGAACGGCGTGACGCCGAACACGGGCGGAAGCGCAGCCGGTTGCCTCTGGTTCGGTGCGACACCGGTCCAAGGACAATGGGGTATCTACCTCCAGGTTCAGGGCCTGATCGACGACTGCAACGGCAACCTGCTGCCGGACGACGAAGATATCCAACTCGGCGCAGCCGACTGCGATATCGACGGCGTGCCGGACTCCTGCCAACCGGACTGCAACGGCAACAGCATCGCCGACACCTGCGACATCAGCAGCGCGACCTCGGCCGACGTCAACCTCAACGGCATCCCCGATGAGTGCGAGTGCGGCACGATCGCCAACTACTGCACGTCGGGTCTGACGACCAACGGTTGCGTCCCGGTGATCAATGGCGTCGGTACTCCGGACTCGGACGCGGGCTCGGGCTTCATGATCAACGCGACGAGCCTCGAAGGCCTCCAGTCGGGCATCCTGTTCTATGGGTTGTCGTCGTCGGGCGCCTCGTGGGGCGGTGGTTCCTCGAGCTTCCTCTGCGTCAAGTCGCCGCTCGAGCGCATGGGCGTCCAATCGACGTTCGGCACGTTCGGTGGTTGCGACGGTTCGATGTCGATCGACTGGAACGCCTACTACGCAACGAATCTCGGTGCCGTCGGCCACCCGTACGTGACGGGCTTGACCTGCTACGCCCAAGCGTGGTTCCGCGACCCGCCGGCGCCGAAGACGACGAGCCTCTCGAACGGCGTGAGCTTCGTGGTCTGCCCGTGATCTGATCCTCGCCCGCCGACTCACGTCGACGGGTGGGGCTCGACTGAAACTCGAGGCCGGTGGCCCGCAAGGGCCGCCGGCCTCGAGTCTTTTCCTACATGCTTCGCTCGCGCGCGCTGGATCGCGCGCCGCCCACGGGGCACGCATGCTCACCACGTCTCAGCGCGTGCGACGAGGATCAGCGCGGGTCTGCACCGAGCGCGATCAAGTGCTGGGTAGCGAGCCCACGTTCGGGAGCGCCCTGTGCGGCGAGTTCGAGCACGCGTCGAAAGGCCGCGATCGCCGGTTCGCGGCGGCCGGCACCTTCGCAGGCGACTCCGAGCTTGCCCCAGGCGTTGACGACGCGCGGCTCGAGCTCCACGGCGCGCTCGAGGTGCTCGCACGCCGGCGCGAAGCGCTTCAACTTCACGAGCGCGATTCCCAGAGCGAAGTGGCCCGTGAACGATGCCGGTTCGGCAATGAGGTAGCGCTCGAGTTCGGGAAGTGCGGCCTCGCCGCGACCTGCGTTGAACAGCGCGGCCCCGAGATTGAGGTGGTAGTCGGGCGTCACTTCGTTTTGGCGTACCGCAAGGTCGAGCGCGCGCTGCGCG
>CAYHRR010000564.1:0-2957 GCA_964358875.1 uncultured Planctomycetaceae bacterium
GGCTTGGCCTACCAGCGCCCGCTGCGTTTCGAAAAGGCTTCCGCGGCGGCGGCGTGAACCCGCGACCGAAATCGTTGACGTTGTGGAGCACGATCACGAGGTCGGGCTCGACCACGTCGACGTAGGTCCAGAACTGGTAGAGCGGATGCAGTGAGGTCAACCAGTCGGCGCCGAAGTTGTAGATGGTCACCGGTCCGATCTCGCGTTCGAGCGCGGCGCGCACGAAGTTCGGGTACGCGGTCGCCGTCGTCGAACCGCCGAGGAACATCACGCGCAGCCGACCGTCCGCGAAGGCCGCGTCCGGCGGATCGACGCGCCAGCCCGAGAAACTCGGACCGGCGTCGACATCGGCGGCCGGTCGATTGGCCATCTGCAGAAACGGATGCAGCGTGTACGGCACGCCCTTCGACGTGCGCGGAGTCTGTGCAGCGCTGCGCGGCTCGTCCCGCGAAACGCACGCGCGGCAAGCGATTTCCGCGGCGAGCACAACAAGCAGCGTGTTGCACACGACGAGATACAGGCCGCGCGCGAAGCGTCGCCAAGGAATCGAGGTTGCACTCGTGCTCATCGATGCGTCGGTGGGGGCTGTGGAACGGGAATGATGCGGCGTAGCGCTTCGGCGCAGCGACTCGATGGCGCGTTCCTTGGTGGCGCGTACCTTAGCGGCGCGCGGCGTTCGGCGACCAAGGCAGTCGACTTCGAGGAATGCAGCGCGGGAATCCGCGCACTCGACCTCGTGCGCGTCATCTTGCCGCGCAACGCGCGCGGTGCCTCGCCTCGATTACGCGCGCTCGCACAGGAAGTCGTCGTCGAAGCAGTTGGAGTCGCCGCTGACCAAGTGCGCGGCGCTGCTGCACGACGTGTCGCGAACGAGCGCGCACTTGGCGACGGCAACGACACGAATTCGCGCGCCGGCGCGCGCCTCACTTCGCCGTCGCGCCGGCATCGAGCGGCGCCGACTTCGCGCCCTTGTGCTCGAAGGCGCCTTCTTTGCCGAGCAATGCCGCGAACTCGCCGCCTTGCAACCACGCGAGCGCTTTCGCGTCGCCCTTGAGCTCTGCGTCCCAGAACGCCGTCGAACTCGCCAGGATCAGCGGCCAATGCGCGGGATTGCGCGAGCCGCGGCCGGAATCGCTGAAGGCCATGTGCTGTGCGCCTTCGAGGATCAGGAGGTACTGCTCGCACTTGTCGATCACGTCGAAGGGAATGCGGCGTTCTTCGGGCGTCGAGTCGCCGACGATCGGACTGGTGTCCTTCGTGCCGGTCATGTGGAAGCAGGGCGTCGCGAAGCTGCTCCACGAACCGTTCGCGCGCTCGCGTTCGTTGCCCTGCGGACTCATCGCGAGCGCGGCCTTCACGCGCGCGTCCGCGACTTCGTAGCGCGTGCCGCCCGGTCCGACGAGCACGCGACCGGCGGAGCACAGGCTCGTGTACGCGCCGAACGAGTGGCCCGCGACGCCGAGTTTGGCGAGGTCGAGCTTGCCTTTGAGCGGCCACGCCTCGAGCGCGTTGCGGCGCGTGAGCTCGTCGATCGCGAACGAAATGTCCTTCGGCCGTCCGAGCAAATTGTCGAGGTTCGTCGTCGCCGCCTGCAGCGCTTCCGTCGGTTTGGGATTGCCGCGCCACACGGAATCGTCGCTGCCGAGGTGCTGCACGTGCACGCACACGTAGCCCCAACTCGCCCAGTGTTTGCCGAGGAACGCGTAGCCGTCGCGCGTGCCGCCGAGGCCGTGCGAGAACACGATCACCGGAAACGGCCCGGCACCGCTCGCCGCATCGGGATGCCAGATCTTCACCGGCACGTCGCGCGCACGCGTTTCGTCGCGCCACGTTTCGAGGAAGCTCGCGACCTTCGCCGGTCCGGCTTCGCGTCGATCGAGCGCGGGCTCGACCATCTGCGGCGTTCGATCGACGGGTGCTTGCGCGAGTGCGTTCGCGCCGACGGCCAACAACACGGACAGGACGAGTGTGCGCATGGGCCGAGATCCTAGGCGCGATCTGCGTGTTGTCATCGACGGTGACGCTGTGCGACGCGCGAGCGCGCGCTACAAGTTGCCCATGGCCACGCCCGAGAAGCCCGACGTCGAACCCAAGCCGCTGACCGAGCTCGCGCCCTTCGATGAAGGCGATTTCCACGCGCTGAGCGAGTCGCTCGGTCGCGACGCTCAATACAACGATCGGCGGCTGGTCACGCGGCGCAAGCTCGGTGCGATCGCGAAGTTCGCGGTCGACGCGCTGCAAGCGGACGCCGAACGCACCGGCGGCGCGCTCGAACTCGCGCAGCGCACGAGCCTGCATCAGCCGCACATGTTCAACCACAACAAGGTGCGCCGGCTGTGGGCCTACGTGACGCGCGGCAAGAAGGAGAAGGCGCGGCTGCGCAAGGTGCTCGGCGCCGAGCTCGGCAAGGATCTCGATGCGGCCTACCGCAACGCGTACTTGTGCGTCGCGATCGAAGACTCGGCGCTCGAGACGAGTTTGCGCATCCATCCCGACGCGTGGTTCGACGGCCAGAACCTCGTGCACCGCACGAAGAAGGAAGGCCTCGCGATCTTCCTCGCGCTGCTGCAACAGATGCCGGGCTATCGACTGCGCCTCGACAACTGGAAGGGCGAGTGGATCTGCGGACAGCTCTCGACCGACAAGCTCGCGGAGTTCTTCAAGTACTACAAGCCCGGCGAACTCGGGCTGTCGCTCGAACGTCGTTGGCCTGCGCCGAGCGGCGCGCGTACGGCTTCGTTCGGCGCCGACGTACCGGCCGCGCTCGTCCAAGAGCTGAGACTGCTCGCTGCGCCGTACCGATATGCTGCCTGGTCGCAGGAGAGCGATTTCCTCTTCGCGAACAGAGCGTGACCAAACAAAGAGCGATCGTCGTCGGCAGCGGAGTCGTCGGCCATTAGAGCGCCCGTAGGCTGCTCGAAGCCGGGTTTAAAGTAGAAGTCTGGACGCGCGCACAG
>CAYHRR010000565.1:0-2939 GCA_964358875.1 uncultured Planctomycetaceae bacterium
TTAGACCCACTCGGAGGCGTCTTTGTTCGATGAGAGATGAATAATCCGGGCTAGCGCGTTCCGGCTCATCGTCGCACCTGTCGAAGTGAGTCCCATGGGGCGTCAGCGTTCGACTTCGTTCAAGACAGTCCTCGATGGAAGGCAGATCAATGCCCACAAGCGGCTCTTCATGACCGCCACGCCGCGCTACTTCAAGGGGCACCTCAAGCGACGCGCGGCGGAACTGGAATTTGAACTCGTCTCGATGGACGACGCGCACGTCTTCGGCCCCGAGTTCCACGTCCTCACGTTCCACGAAGCGATCAGCGCGAAGCCGGAGCCGTTGCTGACCGATTATCAGGTCGTCGTGATCGGCGTCACCGACCGCGAAGCCAAAGCGTGGGCCGAGCGAGCGACGTTGGTCCGCACGGCCGAGGGACTCAGCACCGACGCCCGGACGCTGGCCGCACAGATCGGCTTGGCCAAGGCGATGCAGAAATACGATCTGCGGAAACTCATCACGTTCCACTCGTCGGTGGCGAAGGCCGCCCGGTTCGTCGATGCCACACGGCGAGATTCCTTGCCGGGAGTGATCCCGCACCTGACGCGGTCGGCCCGGCCTTCGGGAAAACTTTGGACGAAACACATCTCCGGTCACACGCCCGCCGGCCAACGAGCCACGTTGCTGAAAGGCTTAGGCCACCTGCCGGAGGACACGCGCGGCATCCTCTCCAACTGCGCCTGCCTGGGCGAAGGGGTCGATGTTCCGGTGCTCGACGGCGTGGCGTTCATGGACCCCAAGCGGTCGATGGTGGACATCATCCAGGCGGTCGGCCGAGTGATCCGCAAAGCCGCCGGCAAGCAGCTCGGCACGATCGTGATTCCAGTCTTCATCGACGAGTCCGAAGACGCCGACCACGTCCTCTCGCAATCGGCCTTCGAGCCAGTCTGGCATGTGCTCAGGGCCCTGCGAGCCCATGACCGCCGCCTGGCCAACGAACTCGACCAACTGCGACTGTCGTTGGGGAGTTGGTCGAAGTCCCGTGGGATCAAACTTCCCAAGAACATTCATCTGGATGTTCCGCATTTGCTGCTGCGTAATTTCGAGCAAGCGTTCTATGTGCGGACGGTCGAGCAGACGACCGACAAGCCACCGGTGAGCATCGAACAGATTCTGGCATGGGCGGACGAGTACAAAGCGAAAACTCGGACATGGCCGAAGCACACCTCCGGGCCAGTGAATTGTACGGCCGAAACTTGGGGTGGTCTCAATGCCGTTCTATACGCAGGTCTTCGCGGACACTCAGGTGGTTCGTCGCTTGCCAAACTACTTGCCGAGCATCGTGGCGTGCGAAATCACATGGATTTGCCCGTCCTTACCATTCAGCAACTTCTCGTATGGGTAGACGCGCATAAAGCGGCGATGGGCGACTGGCCGAATCAGAATTCCGGGCAGGTCAAAGGGACTGACGAAACGTGGGCAAAGAGTGATTGACTACCGAGGCACTGAACTTGCGCCCCGTTCGTGGGGATTGTAATCTCCGGGAATCATGGAAGACGTCGAGCGATGACGACGACGAGTTGCAGAGGTCGAGGCGTTGCTGGAGAAGCTGACGCGGACGGTCGAGCAGCAAGCACGCCTCATTCAGGAGCAGGCGCAGACGATTGAGAAACTGACCGCCGCGTTGGACGAAGCTCGACGGGCGGGGAAGCGGCAGGCGGCTCCGTTTCGGCAGGGGCCGCCCCAGGCCGAGCCGAAGCGGCCGGGACGCAAGCCGGGGGATCAGTACGGGCAGCCGTTCCGTCGAGCGGTTCCCCGCGATGACGAGATCGACGAGGCCTATGACGTGCCGTTGCCGCCGGTGTGTCCGCAGTGCGGCTCGCGGCATTTGGCCGAGACGCACGTCGCGACGCAGTACCAGATCGAATTGCCGGCGAAGCCGATTCAACGTCGCTTCGACGTGCATGTCGGTTGTTGCGGCGAGTGCGGTCAGCGTGCGCAGGGCCGTCACGAACTGCAAACGTCCAACGCTCTGGGAGCGGCGAGCGTGCCACTGGGAGCGAACGCTCACGCGGCGATGGCACTCAAGAAAAACAACTCAGTTGAACAAGTCGATGGGGATTCCTCACGGCAAGATCGCGAAGTTGTTCAAACATCTGTTCGCGATCGTGATCAACCGCAGCACCTCGGCCAGGTCGATCGCTCGCACGGCGACGAAGTGCGAGCCGGCGTATCAGGAGATCCGGGCGTCGATCCGTGGCTCACCGCGCGTGCGGCCGGATGAAACGGGTTGGCGGATCGGCGGAGTGAATGCGTGGAATCACGTCTTGGTCGGCGAACAGGCGACGCTTTGCGAGATCGCTCGCGTGGCTTCGACGTCGCGGCCGGAGTGCTCGGTGAAGAGTACTCCGGCGTGCTGATCCACGACGGCTGGGCCGTGTATGACCGCTTCACGAACGCGACGCATCAGCAATGCGTGGCTCATGTGCTGCGCCGCGCACGACTTGCTGGAAGTCGCGACGCGCGGAGCCGTGATCTTCCCACGCGCCGTGATCGAGTTGCTCCAACACGCGCTGACCGCTCGCGACGAGTTCCGGAAACGGAAACAGACTCGTGCTGCGCTGCGTGAATTGGCGGACGAACTCACGACCAAGCTGCGCGTGCTGACCTGCTTCCGCCGAGCCAACCCCGATCACGAACGCTTCGCCAAACACCAGGAACGCCACGCCACCGAGCTCTTCACGTTCCGCCGCCTGCCCCACGTCGAGGCCACGAACGACCGCGCCGAGCAAGCCATTCGTCCGTCGGTCGTGAACCGCAAAGTCTGGGGCGGCAACCGCACCGACACCGGCGCTCAGCCCCCGTCGATCCTCACGTCAGTCCTGCTCACCTGCGAGCAACTCCTCCGCAATCCCCTCGACTTCCTCGCGCAAGCACGACGAGCCACTCATTCAATTCC
>CAYHRR010000566.1:0-2939 GCA_964358875.1 uncultured Planctomycetaceae bacterium
CGTCGCAGCGTCGACTCGCGCGCGGCACGGCCACTTCCATGTGGGCCGTGAGGTGGTCGGGGTGAAAGGATTTGAACCTTCGACCTCCTGGTCCCGAACCAGGCGCTCTAGCCAAGCTGAGCCACACCCCGACGCGTGAGGGCGGGGAGGATACGGCCGCGGTCCTGAAGCGTCAACTGCGAGGACCGTGTCGCAGCTCGAGAAGCACGCGGATTTCTGCGCGCAGGCCGCTGGGGCGAGCTGACTACTTGCCGAGGTCGACGAAGATGCCGCCGTTCTCGTCGGCAAGCTGCTTCATGAAGTCCTTCTGGAACTCGCCGATCGCGATGGCGTGGATCACCACCTTGCGCAGCGAATTGATCGCCTTGACCTCGCGCAACACGTCCTTCGGCTCGACGTATTCCCCCACCGTCGGGCGGCCGTCGGACAAAAAGAAAATCGTGTCGATCGCGCAGGCGTAGGCCTTGTCCTTCAAGCCGTTGCCGGCGTAGCCGAGCGCAGCGGCGAGGGCACCGAAGGTGTTGGTCTTGCCCGCGTCGAGGTTCGCCGAGCTGGTCAAGCCCGCCTGCGCCAAGTCCTCCTTCGACGCGCCGCCGATGGCCTCGAGACGGCGCACCCAATCGACCGCGCTCGACTTGTTGAGCACGTTGGCCTTGACCAGGTCTTTCTTCCACGGCTTCACGCCGGTGGCGAAGGAGATGATGTTGAACTCGACGTAGTCCTCGAGCGATTGCAGCGTGCGCACCAGCTCGGTCTTGACGATGTCGATGCGCAGGAACGACGGGTAGTTGCCGTCTTGGAAGCGCTCTTTCTCGACGACGAGGCTTTCCATCGAACCCGAACAGTCGATCACGAACATGATGCGCCGGCTGGGTGTGTCGATGCCGTGGTACGTGGTCGGCTTGGTGGCCGCCTTGTACTTCTCCATCTCGACCTTCTGCTTCTCGCGCAGCTTGGCCATGTCGGCATCGGTCGGGATTTGGAAGCCGCCCTTCACCTGCGTCCACCACGCTTGCCACGCGTCGAGGCGCGGTCCGTAGGCGCGGCCGGTGATCTCGTTGAGCGCGTAGCCGATTTCGGGCTGCAAACGGCCCTCTTCGAGCGGCATGCGCGTGAGCAACGGCTCGATCGCGTCGCGACTGCGCACGCGCTTCAAGGCCGTGATCGACGCTTGGCGCACTTGCCACACTTCGTCGTTGAGCGCGGCGATCGCGGGCTTGATCACCAGCGTGCTCTTCATCGACGACCAGGCCTCGAAGGCCGTCGTCTTGACCCCAGGCTCGGGATCGAGGCACAGGGGCGCGATCACGTCGCACACGAGGACGTCGCCGCCCGAGGCCAAGGCTTCGATCGCGCGGCGTCGCAGTTCCCAGGACTTGTCGGTGAGCAGCAGCTTGATCGACTCGGCGGCGCCGACGTACTTGCCCTCGGTGATCGCGCGCAACAAACCGGAGCGAACGGGCTCGTCCTTGTTCGCCTCCAACGCCGCGAACACGGCCTGTTTCGCAGCGTCGCTCTTGAGCTTGGAGAGCACGCGGACCGCGGCGCGCACGACGTCGACGTCTTCGATCTTCAGCACCGGCAGGAGCGCGTCGACGACGTCGGGATGCGGCGCGTCGGCCTTGTCGGCGCCGTCGAGCGACATCACCGCTTCGACGCGCGTCGCCGAGTCCTTGTACTGCTTGAAGTACTTTCTGAACTCGCTGACGATCTCGTCATCGCCGGCGAAAAGCGGCGCGGCGCACGCGAATACGGCGACGAGCGCGACGAAAGTACGAAGGCAACGCGCGGAGAGTGTCGGCATGGAGGGGAGTGCTGCGAGGTCGAACGACCGCACCATCGAGTAGCTCGCTCGCGGGCGCGAGGATACTCGAAAACTCCAGGGGCTCGCCCCCGACACGCGCCTCAGCGGCGCTTGGGCTGGCCGGTCGACGCTGCGCCCGCCGGCTCGAGGTTGCTCGACTCGACGACGATGCGCGCACCGTCGTCGGTCATGACCGTCGCCTTGCTGCCATTGCGCTCGACGACGCACCCGTACAGCGAACCGCCCGGCGTGCGCACGCGCACGCGCTCCAGGCCGGCGAAATACTGCGAGCCCGGTCCACCGAGCGCCGGCGCGCCCTTGGGCGTGTCGATCTGCACGACGGATTTCACGCGCGAACCCTGCAGGCCCATGCGCCCCGACGTCGTGTCGATCCAGACGTTGCCTTCGCCGACGGCGAACAGCGTGCCTTCGAACATCTCGCCGCCGGTCAACGTCGCGCGCACCTTGCCGACATAGGGCGTCAGGAGCTTGGTGGTCGCCGCGATCGACTCGAACGGAATCGTGCTGCGCGACCACATGCCCTGCAGATCCGCCGCGCGCTGCATGCCTTGGTTGCCTTGGATCAGCAACACGTCCTCGACAGTCAAGCTGCGCGTGCGCATCGTCGTCGCGTCGCCGAACTCGTACGCGGTCTCGCTCGCTGCGAGTTGCTCGGCCGAATCGAAGGCGACGACCGGTCCATAGACATCGAGCGCGGGCATGGCAGGTTCCGCGACCAACGGCGGCGTAGGACCCACCGGTTGCGGCGCGGGCTCAGGTTGCGGCGCGAGCGCGATCGGTTGCGGCGCGGGCTCCGGTTGCGGCGCGAGCGCGATCGGCTGCGGTGCGGGTTCAGGTTGCGGCGCGAGCGCGATCGGCTGCGGCGCGGGTTCAGGTTGCGGCGCAAGCGCGATCGGCTGCGGCACAGGTTCAGGTTGCGGCGCGAGCGCGATCGGTTGCGGCGCGGGTTCAGGTTGCGGCGCGAGCGCGATCGGCTGCGGCGCGGGTTCAGGTTGCGGCGCAAGCGCGATCGGCTGCGGCACAGGTTCAGGTTGCGGCGCGAGCGCGATCGGTTGCGGCGCGGGTTCAGGTTGCGGCGCGAGCGCGATCGGCTGCGGCGCGGGTTCAGGTTGCG
>CAYHRR010000567.1:0-2935 GCA_964358875.1 uncultured Planctomycetaceae bacterium
TGGTGCTGCTCGAGGTCGGCGATGTCGAAGAATGGGATGCCAACGCCGTGCTCGAAGTGCGCGCTCTCGCGCAGCGACTGCGCGCGCGTGGCACGTCGCTCGTGCTCGCCGGTGTGACGCAGGCGCGCTACCGCCAGCTCGAGGGCTCCGGCATCCTCGATCCGGCAAATCGCCTCGATGTGCATGCCTTCGGCGACTTGGATCTGGCGGCGGCGCGCGCGATCACGTTGCTCGATCAACGCCGCAGCACGGGCTGAGGCGAGCGCTTTCGCGGCGCACGCAGCTACGCGCCCAGTCCTTCGAAGCGTCCGTTCGAGTCGCCGAACGCAGGCAAGACCACGTCGACGCAATCGAGCAGGGACAGCCACAGATTCGCGCACGGCGTCTCGCGCGCGCAGCGCAGATGCCGTCCGCCGCGCAGCCGTCCGCCGCCGCCTCCGGCAACGAGCACCGGCAGATCGTCGTGGTTGTGGCGGTTGCCGTCGGAAATCGCGCTGCCGTAAGCGACCACGCAGCGCTCGAGCAACGGCGCATCACCGTCGGGCGCAGCGAACCGGTCGAGCAAGTGCGCGAACTGCGCTACATGCAGGCGATTGATCGCAGCGATCTTCGCCAGCTTTTGCGCGTCGCCGCCGTGGTGCGACAATTCGTGGTGGCCCTCGGGAACTTCGATCGACGGATAGCTGCGATTCGAGCCTTCGTTGCCGAGCATGAACGTCGCGATGCGCGTCGTGTCGGTGAGCAGCGCGAGTGCCAGCAACTCGTTCATCAACTGCGCGTGCTCGGCGAAATCCTCAGGAAGCGTGTTCGGTCGCGCGAGTTCCGGTCGCGCGTCCTGCGAGCGTTGCACAGCGAAATCGATGCGCCGTTCGAGCTCGCGCACGCCGCTCAAGTACTCGTCCAACTTGCGCGCGTCTTGGGCGCCGAGTTGCTTGGCGAGCCGCTGCGCGTCCTCGCGCACGAAGTCGAGCACGGAGCGTCGGCGCGCGCGGCGTGCTTCGCGTTCGGCGTCCGACAAGTCGGCGTCGTCCGCGCGAAACAGGCGATCGAAGACCGTGCGCGGATCGACTTCCTTGCCCATCGGCGTGTTCGCCCCTGACCACGCGATCGAATTGGAGTAGGCGCACGAGTAGCCGCTGTCGCACTGGCCTCCCAATCGTCCCGCTTCCAAGCCCAGTTCGAGCGAACGCACGCGCGTCCGGTTGCCGAGCGCGCGCGCAGCGTGTTGGTCCGCCGAAACACCGGCGCGGATCGGCCCGTCGGTCTTCAATGCTTGGCAGCCGGTGAGAAACGTCGCCGCCGCACGCGCGTGATCGCCGGGGCCGTCGCCGTTGGCGCGAGCCTTGTCGTGTGCGAGGCCGCTGATCACCAAGAGTTGCGAGCGGTGCTTCTCCAACGCAGCGAGCAGCGGCGGCAATTGCGCAAGCTCACCGTCGACGGTCGGCGTCCAGTCGGGCATGTGCACGCCGTTGGGCGCGTACACGAACACGAGTCGACGTGGCGCGACCGGCGTCGTGGCGCGCGCGGGCAGCATCGCTTCGAGGTAGGGCAAGGCGAGCGTCGCGCCGGTCGCGCGCAGCAGCGTTCTTCGCGAAAGCGGCACCGTCACGGCTTTTCCTCCACACGGGTTTTGCGAAACGCATCGAGTTGCACGACCGCGTCGATGAGCTCGGCCAAAGTCGAGTCGTTGCCGCGCAACGCTGCGAGCGCCGCGTCGATGGCGGGATCGTCCTCGGTGCGCAGTCCGCGTCCGAGCGCGTAGACCGCGAGTTTCTGGAACACACTGCGCGCGACGATCGGATCGAGGGCGAGCTTGCGTTCGAGCGGCGCCGATCCGACGAAGGCCGTGCCGTCTTCCAACACGCCGCCGGCGTCGACGACAAAGCCGTCGGCCTCTTCGCGCCAGCGGCCGAGCGGATCGAAGTTCTCGAGCGCAAAGCCGAGCGGATCGAGCTTGTCGTGGCAGATCGCGCACTTGGGATCCGCGCGGTGTTGCGCGAGGCGTTCGCGCAAACTCGTCGCGTGCGTCGTAGCCGGGCTCTCGTCGAGACTGTCGACGCCGGGTTGCGGCGCGAGCGGCGGCGACGCGAGCAGCGTCTCGAGCACCCACTTGCCGCGCTTCACGGGCGAGGTGCGTGTCGGATTGCTCGTGACGGTGAGCATGCAGGCCTGCTGCAACAATCCGCCGCGCACGCCGCGCGCGAAATCGTCGAGGCGCACGCGACGCATGTGCGCGCCCTGCACGCCTTCGATGCCGTAGTGCTGCGCGAGTCGCGCGTTGAGGAACGTGAAATCCGGATCGATCAGATCGCGCAGCGGTCGCTCTTCGCGAAGCACGGCTTCGAACAAGAGCTCCGTTTCGGCGCGCATGGCGTCGCGCAGCTCCGCATCGAAGTCCGGAAAGCGCACGGGATCCGGCGAAGCGCGTTCGAGCGCGCGCAATTGCAACCATTGCCCCGCGAAGTTGTCGACGAGCGCCGTCGCGCGCGGATCGCGCAACATGCGCCGCACCTCGCTCGCGAGCACGCCGTCGTCGTGCAGTCGCTGCGTGCGCGCCAGCTCGAACAGTTTCTCGTCCGGCAGCGTGCTCCACAGGAAGTACGACAAACGCGTCGCCAATTCGTAGTCGTCGAGGTCGCGCACGCCGCCGCGCTTCGCGCCGCTCGGCGCGCTTTCGAAACGGAACAAGAAGCGCGGCGAGGCGAGCAAAGCGACGAGCGTGATCTTGAGCGTCTCCTCGCGGGTCGCGCCGCGCGGCGCAAGCGCGCACAGCCGCTCGAGATCGAGTTCCGTCGGCGGCCGGCGCCACGCGCGTTCGGCGAGTTCCGCGACAAGTTCGCGAGCGCTCCTCGACCGCTCGGGCGCAAGAAAACGGCGCTGGAATTCGCTCGGCACCGCGAAGCCCACCGGGCCGGCGACCTCGAGCCACTCGATG
>CAYHRR010000568.1:0-2932 GCA_964358875.1 uncultured Planctomycetaceae bacterium
ATCCAGGTCGTCACCGAGCAGGTGCTGATGAAGATGATCGTGCATCTGCACCAACTCACCGGCTCGAAGAAGCTGTGCCTCGCCGGCGGCGTCGCGCTCAACTCGGTCGCCAACTACAAGCTGTGGCGCGAAGGTCCCTTCGAAGAGATCTACGTGCACCCCGCGCCCGGCGACGACGGCGGTTCGGTCGGCGCGGCGTATTGGGCCTACAACCACTTGCTCGGACAACCGCGCGGTCCGGTGCTGACGACGCCCTACCTCGGTTCGAGCTACACGGACGCCGAGATCGAAGCCTTCCTCAAGAAGTACGACATCCCCTTCGAGCACATCCGCGACGACGCGACCTTCTACGAGTTCGTCGCGCAACGCTTGGTCGAGGGCGCGGTGTGCGGTTGGTTCCGCGGACGCTTCGAATGGGGCCCGCGAGCCCTCGGTGCGCGCTCGATCATCGCCGACCCGCGCAAGCCGGAGATGAAGGAGAAGCTCAACGCGACGATCAAATTCCGCGAGGCTTTCCGGCCTTTCGCGCCGAGCGTCACCGTCGAAGCCGCCGGCGATTTCTTCGACATCCCCGACGCGGCGAACCAGTACCCCGCGCGCTTCATGCTCTATGTCGCGCCGGTTTTGCCGCACAAACGCTGCGTCTTGCCCGCTATCACGCACGAAGACGGCTCGGGGCGCTTGCAGACCGTCTTCGCGGACGTCTCGCCCGCCTACCACGCGATCATCAAGCGCTTCGGCGAACTGACCGGCGTGCCGGTGATCATGAACACCTCCTTCAATTTGAAGGGCGAGCCGATCGTCGAAGACCCGAGCCACGCCTTCAACACCTTCAGCCTGTCGGGCATGGACTACTTGTTCCTCAACAACTACGTCGTGCGCGCCGACGCGAAGAAGAAGATCGCCGACACGCGCTTCGTGCTGCGCCACGAAGGCGACAGCGTGACCGAGATGGTGAGCTGACGTGAAAGCACTCAACGTCTTCCTCGCGCTCGTCGTCAGCGTGGCGATGGCCGTGCTCACGGCCGAACTCGGGCTCCGGCTCGTGCCGGCCTTGCGCGCGCAACCGTCGATCAACCGCTTCGACCCCGCGACCGGTTGGTCGATGACGCCCATGACCGCGATCGTGCGCGAGGTCGCCGGGCGCAAGCTCGAGTTCGCGATCAACGCGCAGGGGCTGCGCGACGACGAACCGCCCGCGAAACCAGCGGGCACGCTGCGTGTCGTCGTGCTCGGTGACTCCTTCGCCTTGGGCTACACCGTCGCGCGCGGTGAGTCCTTCGCGGACTTGTTGCAGCAGCGCTGGAATGCCGAGGGTCGCGCGGTCGAAGTGATCAACGCCGGCACCGAGGGTTGGTCGACGGACCAGGAAGTCGCGTGGCTGATGGCGCGCGGCAAGGACTATGCGCCCGATGTCGTGCTCGTGTGTCCCTACGAGAACGACATCTATTGGTGCGGCGAGCAGCGCTACAACGGCAAGGACAAGCCGCGCTTCGCGGCGGACGGCACGCTCGAGCCGCGCGCGCTGGTCGAACTGCGCTCGGACAGCCTGCTCAAGAAGAGTGCGATCGCGCGTTTCCTCGGGCTTTCCTTGGGTGCGCTGTTGACCCGCCACCCGACCGCGTCGGAGTTCACGGTCGACGGCACGAAGGTCTGCATCGCGCGCGAGTTCGCGCCGCTGCTGACGAAGCCGCCCGAGTTCATGGGCAGTGCGGTCACGCGCACGCAAGGCGCGCTGCTCGGACTCCAAGGCGTGTGCAACTTGCTCGGCGCCAAGCTCGTGCTCGCGCCGATTCCGAGCAAGAGCGCCGTCGACGCAGCCGAGCGCGAGTTCTTCCGCACGTGGGACCACGGTCTCTCCGGTCTCGCCGACGACGCCTGGTCGCCCGACAAGCCGGTCGAGTTCTTCCTCGACTTCGCGCGCCAACACGGCGTCGATTCGATCGACGCGCGCGAGGCGTTGCGCGGCATGGCGGCGCAGCACGCGCTGTACTTCCCGCGCGAAGTCGAATGGCACTTCAACGCCGCGGGCAACCGCGCCTTCGCCAACGTGCTGCACGAGCGCCTCGACTTGCTGTCGGTTTTCCCTGCGGCTCATTCCGCCAAGCACGCCGAGGCGCCCTACGAATTGCACGTCGACAGCGCAGCGCCGCCGGCGCGTTGGCCTTACGTGTTCGCGATGCTGTGGGCTGCCGTCACGTTGCTCTTCATGGGCACCTATGCCGACGAGCGCAATTGGAAGGCGCCCTTGAAGGTCGGCGCGATGCTCGCCGCGATCTTCACCATCGTGCTCGGCGGCGGCGCGCTCGTGAAGCTGCTCCCGCCGGCCTATGCGCCGTGGATCCTCGGCGCCTTCCTCGTCGGCATCGCGGGCTTCGTCGTCTACAAGCTCGGTCGTCGCGTCGCGATCATCGCCGAACTGCTGCGCACCTTCGTCGAGCGCGGCCACTGGTACCTGATGCCGTTGCTCGTGGTACTTTTGACCATCGGCAGCTTGCTCGTCGTCGCTGCGAGTTCGCCGCTGATCGCCCCCTTCATCTACACGTTGTTCTAGAGGCCGCCATGGCACTCGCCGACATCTGCTCCAACTGCAAAGCTCCGGTGCCCGTCCCGCGACCGGCGGCATGCCCGCACTGCAACGCCGCGTTTGCTGAAGCGAGCGCGTCGGGCTCGACCGACGCCGCGACCGGCGCAGGCTTCTCGGGCTTCCTGCGCGAGAACTGGATGTGGATCGTCGCGCCGATCGCCGTCGCCGTCGTGTTGATCATCGTGCTGGCGGTGTTCTTCCAAAACGACGACACCAATCCGTTCATCTACAACATCTGGTGAGCGCACGGCGTGCTGCGAATCCTGCGCGAGCATCGAGTGTTCATCGCCGTGGTGCTCGCCGCCGTCGCCGCGGCGATCGCGCTGGCGGTGTGGATGGCGGCCG